>JAGWML010000220.1 GCA_028873155.1 Acidobacteriota bacterium | reverse complement strand
AAAGCCCGTCTTTGAGTGGTCGAATCCCTGCGGGGTGGGATTCCAGCGGATCATCTGAAAGTTTGCGCCGTTATGATCGGAGTGGCATTTGACGCAGGCTGCGCCCTGTTCACCGGATCGCGGAAAGGTGGCGTGGAGGCCCTTGTTCTGTTGAAGCTCTGCTGCTATCTCGCGATGGCAGTCAACGCAGCGGAACTGCGGTGAGTGAGTGGAGATGGCGTGGCAACGGACGCAGTTTGTGTCTCCGTTGAGGCTCTGGTGTGCGCGGGCCAGGGGGCCGGGGGAGATCTGCGCATGCAGGATGCCGGGCACGAGCAGCAGGAGCAAGATTGCGAGGCGAAGCCGGATGTGTGGCGAGTGAGGGAGCAGAGCCGCAGAAAGGTCGCCGGCAATTGAAGTCTGGGTCAAATTGCGAGTGTTGCCAACTTGCATCCGATCAATCCTTGCGCATCTGAAGCGCGCCAGCGGCATCGCTTCCTGCTGACGGAATGCGAGGCGCGACGGCCTTTGAGCCGTGCGACGACGCAATACCAAGGGAGGAAAACCGCAACGCGACAAGTGAAGGGCGACTTCTGGAGCTATTTTTACGAACGACCAGGTACAGCTTTTCTTTATGAGAAAAGAGTATGCCAGCTTAAGGCACTGCGTGACTACCGTTTCCCTGTAAAAAAGGAACACTTCGGTGCGGACCGTCACGGCCCTGCCCGAGGAATCACGCTGCCGCGCGTCAGCCCATGAATCCAAGGTATGGGCTGGTTCCGAAGTTGGCGAAGTTGGGAAAGACCTGACGAATCTGACCGTCGGAGAGCCCGAACCACCGCGCCAGCGTGCCGGCGTACTGATCGACAGCGGTGGTGGGAATGAGACGTCCGGCGCCGACATCGTTTGCCTGATTGGAGCCGACAACGGGGTACTGTCCATACATATCGCCGCCCTGGACCGCGCCGCCGACGACGAAGTGGTGGCTCCCCCAGCCGTGATCGGTGCCGTCGGTGTTGCTGGTGAGCGTTCTGCCGAAATCCGACGCGGTGAAGGCTGTGACATTATTGCCAAGGCCGAGCGAGGTCATGACTCCGTCGAAGTATTCAAAGGCCTGGCTCAACTGGGTGAGCAGGCGCGCGTGCTGCGGAGCCTGATTGTCGTGGGTATCGAAGCTGCCGAGCTGGACATAAAAAATCTGGCGGCTCACGCCGAGGCCAGCCTTGCCGCCGATGATGCGCGCGACGGTCTGCAGAGAAGCTGCGAGTGGATTATCCGCGAGCTTGTTAGTGACGGGGTCAAGATACTGAGTCGGGTTGGGAATGCCGCCGGCGCCGGCAGGCAGCATGGAGGTTGCGAGCGTTGCCTGGGCTTGTGTTGATCGCGTGATGACGACTTCGTATTCCTTGGCGAAGAGGTTCGTCTCATCGGCCGTGAGAATCGACGCGAGGGCGTTGGTGGCGGCGGCATTTCCAAAGAGAGGTTGCGCGAGGCCGGAGATGGGAATGGGGCCGGCGGGGGTGACGTTGAGCTGGAACGAGGATTGGCCGCTGAGGAAGAGAGCGATCCCGGCTGTCGAGATGCAGGTGAACATGGAGTTGGAGTTCATGTTCATGCTTTCGATGAGGTCGGCGACGGCGCCGCCCCAACCGACATGCTCGGAGCTGCCGGTGTTTGAAGCGATGGCCTGCCATGCGGCGGTCTGGTCGAAGTGGGAGAAGAGCGAATCGGGCAGGGGAACGGAGCCGGCGCTGACCTGCGCCTTGGTGGCTGGAGCGATGAGGGTTCCGGTATTGGCCATGATTGCGGCACGGCCCGCGTTGAACAGGGTCTGCAAGCCGGTGAGAGAGGGATTGAGAGCAAAGGTGCGTCCCGACTGGGGCGTCTTGAGTGTGATGGGGAGCAGGTCGGCGAGAGGGTAGGCGAGGCCGGGCGCTCCCGAGCGCGCCTGAGTGAACGCCGCGAAGGAGTCCGGGTCGGTGGCGATGACGGTGCCGTGGCCGTCATTGCCGCCCTGGAGGAAGACGCAGACGAGAGCTTTGTAGTCCGTGGTGGAGGCCGACTGCGCCATGGCGGCCACGGAGTTCAGGCCAAGCAGCATGGGGCTTGCGTACATGCCCGCCATGGAGGCCATGGAGGCGGTTCTGAGAAACTGCCGGCGTGTTTGCGGACACTTGCACATGAGGAGCTCCTTAGAACTGCGCGCAGAAGGCTGGCGAAGCCATGGTGAGGTAGATGGCGGTTTCCACTCTGGCTTGGAGTGCGGCTTGAATGGCGGTCTGATCTGTGGCCGGAATGGGAATGGCGCTGACTGCGCTGAGAATCTGACTGCGCAGCGTGCTGTCCATTTCACCGGCCATGAGGAGAAGATTGAGCCGGTCCAGAAGCGCATCGGGCGTGGCGGCAAGGCCCAGCTCCGTGCCGTATTCGGAGAAGACATCGGGGCCGGAGCTGGTGTTGGCTCCAATGGCGCTCTGCATGTAGTTGAGATAGCCGACGACCGTGGAGACGTTGGTGATCTGCATCTCCGGTGCAACCAGGCCCGCCTGCTCGATGCTGGTGGCGGGCGGGACGTAGCCGGGGGCGAACCAGTTGAAGACGGTGGGGGAGCGCAGAGCCATCTGACCAAGTGCAAAGATCTGATCTTCGGTGGAGCCGGTGTAATAGCCGCCGTTGCGGGACTGAGCCGTGAAGGCGCGCGCCCACTCGGTGTAGCGCAGCAGGGGCTCGCGCACCTTTCCGTACTGCGGATTGCTGAAGTCGCCGGCCGAATCGCGGGCCTCAGGGTCGAGGAGGATTGCGGTGATGACCGCCTTCAGATCGCCGCGCACGCCCTGTCCGTTGTCCTTGAAGACGGCAGCGACTCGGCTGATGTAGGCGGGGCTCGGGTTGCTGGTGACGAGGTGCTGGATCATCTGCTTCGAGAAGAACGCCGGCAGGTTGGGGTGATTGAAGAGGGTGTCGAGCGCGATACCGAGATCTCCGTTTGGATCAGGCGAGGCTGACATGGGAATGGTGACGCCGAGGAAATCCTTTTCGAGAGTGGAGTGGTGGTTGGGGTAGCTCTGCATGGGCAGCAGGTCTTCGCCGTATCCCTGCCCGACATAGATGCAGCAGCTTGTCCATGCCGAGTCTGTGTTGCCTGGAACGTTCCAACTGAAGCCGGTGAAGACTTTGGCGAGACCCATCACGTCGAGGTTGGAGTACGTGGGGATGGGATTGCCGGTTGAGTCGAGTTTCTTTGAGCCGTCGTCATTGAGCTGATAGAGGCCGATGGTGAGCAACTGCATTACCTCGCGCGCATAGTTCTCATCCGGATCGGTGTTTGCGCCGCCCTTGTCATTTGCAAGCATGGAGAGGTACTGGCCCATCATCGGGTTGAGGGTTACATCCTGGAGCAACTGCCGGAAGTTTCCGAAGGCGTCGGTGCCGAGCATGTCGTAGTAGTTGGCTTCGCCACGCGGCATATTTTGCACGGCGAAGTCCTTGCCGGAGATGACGAACAATTCGGAGAGAGCGTATTTGACCCGCTCCCGGAGCTGGTCACTGCCGCTCAGGCTTTGCTGCCAGAACGCATTCAGCAGGTAGTCCTCGTTCTGGTTGTTCTGGACGAAGATAGCCGCGTTGCATTTGACGTCTGAAGCGCCGCAAGGCGGATTGTTGACGATGAGAGCCTGTTCGACCGCCGGTTCGATGGGGTTCTGCTGCGTGTTGAACTGCTCGTTGAGCCATGCCTGATAACCGATGAGCGAAAGATGATGGATGTCGGCATCGGTCGCGCCAAAGGTTGCCTGTTCGAGGAAGCGCGAGGCGTCCTGCGGGCTGACAAGAAGAGCGGGCGGATTGCCCTGCACCTGCGCGATGAGATCGGACGAGGTGGCCGGGCCGGGGCTGGGATTCAGAACCTGCAAATCCAGGTCGCCGGGCTCGGTGAGATTCAGGCTCGCGGTGAGCTGTCCACCGCTGTTGAATGTGGTCGGGACGGCGGCTCCGTTTTGGAGAACCTGCGCTCCGGAGATGAAGTCGAGCCCCTGCACGACGACGGTGGCCGGGCCGACGTTGAAGGACATGGGCGTTGCCGAGGTGAGAATGGGGATCGGATTGAGGACCGAAATATTTTGCGAGAGCGAGACTGAGGGATTGTCCACGCTGACGATGGTGAGCTGGACGACATTGTTGGGAGTAGGGACAACGGGGGGCGCGGTGTAGGTGATGGATCCGTCGGGATTGGAGACGACAGTGCCGAGTTGCGCGTTGCCGCCTGCAATGCCGTTGATGAGGAGATTGACGGCGGGATTGGTGGTGCCGGTGACGAGCAGGCCAAGGTTCAGCTTATTGCTCACACGCACGTCGGTTCCCTGGCCGGGCTGCAGTTTCAGAACCACTTGTCCAGGGCCGACAAGCACAGGAACGGTGGCGGAGTTGGCCGAGCCGGGATTGGGATTGCTGACCAGCAGCGGGAATGTCCCGGGGATGGGTGCCGCGATGGACGCGACGAGCTGACTGCCGGAGACGAACGTGGTGGCGACAGGAGCGCCGTTCCAGAGGATCTGCGCACCGTAGACGAACTGCGATCCGTTCACGGTGACGGTGTCCTCGCCAAGCCGCGCGTGTATGCGCCAGCTTCGCCCATCAATGCCCACGTCTGTGGTGTTGGAGAACGGACGGCCCAGAACATTCTTTTTTCGTAACCAGCGCTGTGTTGTGGAACAGGCTTACGGACCGTGGCTGAAAGGCGGCGAATGGTGGAACGAGACCATCTGGGGACAAGAACAGTGGGATCTCATTGGACAGGCGCAAGACAACACACGGCTGTTCTGTTGCGTTGGACGTGACCTGATCGAGGACCAGTGGCAGGTGGTGGCGCTCTATGACTGACCGTTACATAGAGCTGCACGCTGCCAG
>JAGWML010000219.1 GCA_028873155.1 Acidobacteriota bacterium | reverse complement strand
AGACGCCGCCGCCTACACCGCCGTGATGCAGGCATTTAAAGCCGCTAAAGCTGAACTCGACGGCTCTGAGATCATTCAACGCGCCCTGCAGCAGGCCACGCGCGTTCCCCTCGGCGTCGCTGAACGCGCCGCCGAAATCGCAGCCATCGTTCGCGATTTGCAGCCCATCACAAATCCAAACATGGCGTCCGACCTCACCACTGCCCATGCCCTCGCGCACGCAGCACTCGACGGCGCGCTCGCCAACGTCGCCATCAATCTTGATTCACTCAAACCGACGTCCAACGAAGCGACTGCTTTTGTGGATGACGTCCGCAGACGTGTCGCGCAGCTTACGAGTCTCTGAAGGCCGCTAAGGAAGTGCAGACTCCCGCGTCTCTTGAAAGATTTCAACGCCGACCTCCGCGCTGCACATCCCGGCATCTGCATCGGCTTGAACCGCACTGTCCGCACCGATCTCAACCTCGTGCCTCCAAAGCGGCTCAGCGACCCTCGCGATGGTTGCCAGCAAGACCATCGCATCGCTTCCCAGCGTTGCGCACTCCAGGTATCTCTGCGAAATACGCAGCTTATCCGGCGTAAATTCTCTCCGGAAGCACGCATCGGGATCGGCCTGCCTGGCCAGCATCTCCGCTTCGCGGCTGTACTTCAGTGTTGCGGGATCGGTCAAACCAGGTCGCGCGCATAGCAGTGCGCCGTATGCCTCCCGGTGCGCCTCAACAACTTCCGGCACAACCGGTCGCGGCCCCACGAGGCTCATCTCGCCGCGCATCACATTCCAGAGTTGCGGCAGCTCGTCCAGCTTATACCGTCTCAAAAAACGTCCCAGCCGGGTCACCCGGAGATCGTTGCCAACCGAATAGTACTTTCCGCGCGCTGCATCCTTCATCGTTCGCAGCTTGATCAAGCGGAATCTGCGAAATCCCCGGCCCACGCGAGATTGAAGAAAGAAGACAGGCCCACGCGAATCCATCTTGATTGCAATTCCGCAAATCACAATTGCAGGAATCGCAAAGATCAAAAGAAAAGAGCCCACTGCCACATCAAAGAGCCGCTTCGCCACAAAGAACCCCAAGGCACTGCATCATCGCGTGCGCAGTTCAAAACCCCTTACGCGCACACCATACGAATTCATCTGCCCGTTGCCGGTGGAGTCTTTAAGGAAGCAGGTGCCTTTCCTTGGCATTTCTCACCACGCTCCATCCGCCCATCCGGGCCAAATTGCCGCCACGTTCTTCGCACCATCGGCGACGTCCAACCAGGGATGAAATTGTTTGAAGTACCAGAAAATTCCCCGCGCTCTCAGTTGTCAATCACACTTTGGGTGAACACGGAAAAGGAACACCCTGCAGCAACATCTCGTCCATCATTTCCCAATCGCATTCGCCAGCGAGTATCCTAGCTGGCATCAATCCGATTGGCTCCCTACGAGGTGCTAAGTGCAGATGACAGGAAGGGTCCTGTTTGCAGTTCTTGCAGTTTTGTTTTCAGCCGCAACGTCACAAGCGCAAACCTCCGGCCAGCCCGCCCAGACCACGGGTTTTGTCCGGCTCGACCGGGTCACCGCTTCCCGGCCGCTCCCCAACGGTCTTGAGCTCCGCTCCGGCAGCGCCGTTGTGCAGATCACCGCACTCCGCGACGACGTAGTCCGCATGCGCGTCGGGCCAGCAGGCGATCTCCCTGAAGATGCCTCCTGGGCCGTTCTGGCTGCCGCACGCACATCTTCGGCCAGCGTCACGCCAGATTCGTCCGACACGTCAGTAGGCTTTCACACCGCGAAGCTCCGTGTAACGGTCCAGAAGGAACCGTTCGCACTCACCGTCACCGACTTCGACGGCCACACGCTCCTCACCCAGCTACCCAGTCGCCCTATTGAGTACAACGGCGCGTCCTTCCGCGCATATTTCCGATCACCCGACGACGAGCACTATTTCGGCCTGGGGGACAAACCCGGTCCCATCGACCGCCGCAACGAATCCTTCACCGACTGGAACACGGACGCCTTCGGTTGGCAGGAATCCACCGATCCGATCTACAAATCCATCCCTTACTTCATCACCTTCCGCCGCGGCGTCTCCGCTGGCGTCTTTCTCGATAACACCTGGCGCGCCAGCTTTGACTTCAACAAGGAATATCGCGACGCCTTCTCGATCGGTTCGGAGGGCGGCGCGCTCGACCTCTACGTCCTCTATGGCCCGTCGCCACAAGCCGTCGTCAGAGACTGGGCCTGGCTCACCGGCAAAACGCCCCTGCCGCCTCTCTGGTCGCTCGGCTTCCAGCAGTCGCGCTACAGCTACTATCCCGAGTCAGAAGTCCGCCGTATCGCCAGCCGTCTTCGCAGCGAAAAGATCCCCGCCGACGTTCTCTGGCTCGACATCGACTATCAGTTGAAGAATCGTCCATTCACAGTTGACCCTGAACGCTTTCCGCACTTCGAGCAGATGATTCAGGACCTGAAGGCTGAACACTTCAAGACGGTCGTCATCACTGACCTGCACATCGCCGACCTGCCTAACTCCGGATACAAACCGTACGACGAAGGCGTCGCCGGCGATCACTTCGTCAAGAATCCAGACGGCTCCACCTACGTCGGCATCGTCTGGCCGGGCAAGGCCGTCTTCCCTGACTTCACCCGGAAAGTGTCCCGCGACTGGTGGGGCACGCTCTATGCCAACTTTCTCCAAGAGGGCGTTGCCGGTTTCTGGAACGACATGAATGAGCCGGCCGTCTTCCAGGTCGCGTCCAAAACCATGCCCGATGATGTGCAACACCGCATCGAAGAGCCTGGCTTCAAGACCCGCGTCGCCAGCCACCTTGAGGTCCACAACTTCTTCGGCATGCAAAACAGCCGCGGCACGTTTGAAGGCTTGCTGCGGCTCCTGCCCAATACGCGACCGTTCGTCATGACGCGCGCCAGCTATGCGGGCGGTCAGCGCTACGCTGCCACCTGGACAGGCGACAACTCCAGCACATGGAACCACCTGCGCCAGACAGTCCCTCAGTTGCTCAACCTCGGCCTCAGCGGCTTTTCCATGAGCGGCGCCGACGTCGGCGGATTTGCCGGCTCACCCCAGCCCGAGCTGCTCACCCGCTGGCTGGAGGTTGCCGCCTTCCAGCCCATCGACCGCGACCACACCGCCATGGGCACCTATCCACAGGAGCCCTGGGAAAACGGCACGGCAGAAGACTTGAATCTCCGCCGTCACTACATCGAGGAGCGCTATCATCTGCTGCCCTATCTCTACACCACTGCGGAAGAGATGAGCCGCACCGGCTCGCCTATCATGCGCCCGCTCTTTCTTGAATACCCCGACGGGGCCGTCGACAAACAGCCACTCGATCTCGCCGACAGTGGAGCCTTCCTGCTCGGTCACGACCTGCTCATCGCGCAGAGTCCCTTCCCCGACGAGCTCGACGACTACTCCGTCGCCCTGCCGCTCGGCGCCTGGTACGACTACTGGACCGGCCTCGAGGTTGCCACCGACACCAATCGCATCAACGTCGACAACACCCAGGTCAGGCAGCCGGAGGTCCACATCCATCCAAGCCTCCAGACACTCCCGGTCTTCGCTCGCGCCGGAGCGATCATTCCCGAGCAGCCGCTCGTCCAGAGCACGGATGAAAAGCCGCAGGGGCCGCTCACCCTCCGCGTATACCCTCCAGCGGTCGTAGGCGCCCCCTGTTCCGGCAGCGTCTATCTCGACGACGGCGTCACATACGACTTCCAGAAGGGTCAGTTCACCCGCGTTGCCTTCACCTGCACAGTCACTGCCGGTGGGCTCACCGTCACCATCCAGCCGCGTCAGGGCAGCTTCACTCCGTGGTGGAGCGCTCTTGCAGTTCAGGTCTACGGCGCGTCAAAGCCCGCCTCCGCTGCCGCAAGCTCCGCCCTTGACGGCTCGGCCATCCGTACCCTTCAAACCAACTACGATGCAGCGCAGCACAGCATCGCCGCTATCGTCCCCGACGATGGCAAAGGCCTGCGCGTCAACTTTACTTACTGACACTCCACAACCGGTCCGTGCCGCCACTCCTTCGCGGCACGGACCTCTTTTCATACCCCCTGCCCTGCTGTTCATCCCTTCCGGAAAGACTGCCAACTGGTACCCTAGAGGTATGAAATTCGGCGTCATCGTCTTTCCTGGCTCCAACTGCGACCACGATACCTACAACGTCATCGCTGAAATCGCGCACGAGCCCGTCACCCTTCTCTGGCACGATTCGGAAGACCTTCAGAGCGTCGATGCCGTCCTCGTTCCGGGCGGCTTTGCATACGGAGACTACCTCCGCACCGGCGCCATCGCGCGCTTCTCACCCGTGATGCAGGCCGTCAAGCGCTTTGCAGACGGCGGCGGACTCGTCCTCGGCATCTGCAATGGCTTCCAGATTCTCACCGAGTCCGGCCTGCTCCCCGGCGCGCTCATGCGCAACGCAGGACTCAAGTACATCTGCAAGCAGGTTCATATCCGGGTCGAGACTGCCGACAGCCCATTCACCAATCAGCTCACCAAGGGCAGCGTTCTCCAGATTCCCATCGGCCACATGGAAGGCAATTATTTCTGTTCCCCGGAAGAACTCGAATGCCTCCAGTCCGAAGACCGCATTGCCTTCCGCTACTCCACTCCCGCTGGCGAAATCACGCCGGAAGCCAATCCCAACGGATCGCTCAGCAACATTGCCGGCATCCTCAATGAGAAGCGGAATGTCCTCGGCATGATGCCCCACCCCGACCGCTCCAGTGAAAAGCTGCTGGGTTCAGCAGATGGCTGGAAGATCTTTTCTTCCATGATCGAGTCGCTCGCTGTTCGATAAGCTAGGCGTAGATTGCCGCGGTCCAGACCATGATCGACATCCATACACACCTCATTTACGGAGTGGACGACGGCGCCGAGGACCTGGCCTCAGCCGTATA
>JAGWML010000218.1 GCA_028873155.1 Acidobacteriota bacterium | reverse complement strand
AGCCCAGGTAGAAAGCGCTCAAAAAACATACCGGCGCCTGCCCGGATGACGGAGTTGCTGCGCCGCCCAAAGGGCATCCACGCCACAGCCAGCCGCGGTCCCAAGTCCGTCCAGCGATGAATCGTGTTCTGTCCTTCCCAGCGCAATCCCGCGCTCAGCGTCAGCCGCTTGGTCACCTTCCAGTCGTCCTGCACAAACCCGCCAAAGTCAAACTGCATCATGCTCGCCGCAGGCGTGCCCGTCGCTACGGTGTACTGCGATGCCCCACCACCAAGGGTGCGAATCTCCGCTGGAGTCAAGCCCAACGCGTCCAGCACCAGCGTCCTCCGGTAGCGCTCCAGCGACGAGATGCTCTCGATCGCCGGCGCACCGTTGCTTCCCAGTACCGGCTGGTTGTTCGCATCCAGCACCGGAGCCTTGCCGCCCGAGAAGACATACTGCCCATTAAAATCCGTCGGTGCCGCGTTCTCGAAGGCGAGGAACCGGACTTGCGCGCCCATCACCACCGTGTGCGCGCCGAGCGACTTCGAAACATAATCCTGGATCTCGTAGAGAGACTGCTGCTGGGCGAATGCTCCAGCCGCCGCGCCGCCGCCCGTAAACGAATCCAGCACGACGACCGCGGGCGCCGTGCTCGCCGGCGTCTGCGTCATACTCTGTCGCAAAAACTGAAAGCGCAGCTCGTTCACCGTGGTGCGATTGAGAGCCGTGGTCGCAGAGATCTGCGCATTCTCGCCCGGCATCACCGTGTTGTACGCCCCGGTCCCCAGCAGGAATCCGCCGGGCCCTGTCCCGTTTGCCGCATCGCGCGTGTACTCAAACCGCCCGGTCATTGCTGTGTTTGCCGTTGCCTGCCAATCCAGCCGGCCTCCGGTAGAAAGGTTCTGTGCCGGCACCAGCAACGTCTGGCTCAACGTCATGGGATTCAACCCTGCGTCCAGGACCTGCGCATCCACAACCGCGTTATTGGTGGCAAACCGGTCCTGAAAATCCGCGAAGTAGGAGATCCTCGGTGTGATTGGACCCCCGACACTCCCCGCCACCAGTTGCGCTCGATACGGCGCCTGCGCCGTCGCATACGGATTGCGCGAGTCGAAGTACGCGTCGCTCGCTCGATATGCAAACTCGCCGTGCGCCGGATGGCTGCCCGGCTTCGTCAAAATCTCAATTCTGCCCAGACCGACGTGGTCAAACTGCGCCGAGTACGGGTTCTGGTTGATCTTGATCTCGCGGATCGCCGACTTCGGTGGTAGCTTCTGCCCCGTGAATCCATCCGTGTACAACTGCACACCGCCCGACGGAGACGGTCCCGCCATCGCGAGCAGATCCTCCATCAGATCATCCGGATCATCAGGCAGCGATTCCAGGTCTTTCTCACCGAGCACGAGCGCACCCACATTAGCCGCGGGATCGGCGCTGATGAGAGGCTCTTCGTCCGCGCGCACCACAACATCGGCCGTTTCCGCCCGCACGCGCAGCGTGAAATCTGCCGCAGCGTTTGGCTCCGTCACATGCTCGGTCACGCGCTCCTCGACAAAGTTGTCCGCAGACGCATGAATCAGACACTTCGTGCCTTCCGGCAGTTCCAGCACATAGCTCCCGTCGCCCTGCGACTCCGCTTCGGTCACATGGCCACGTCCGCAATCTGCCGTCACGCGCGCACCAGGAATCACTCCGCCGTTTTCGTCATGGACCACGCCGTGCAGCCGCGCGCCAGGCTCCTGCGCTGCTGCAACACTCAACGCCAGCGCGACCACACTCGCCAAATTGTGTATCGATCTCATCATGCAATCCGCTCTGCCAGTTCGCGGTGATACTCCAGGTACCACCACGCAAACCGCTCCAGTCCTTCTTCGATTCCCATCACAGGCCGGTAGCCGGTCAGTTCCTCCAACTCGTCGATACACGCGTAGGTCTCCGGCACATCACCGGGCTGCATCGGCAAATACTCCCGCTGCGCCCCGCGTCCCAGGCTTGTCTCCAGCACATCGATAAAGTGCATCAGCTCCACCGGTCGATTGTTTCCGATGTTGATTACGCGGCTCCGCGCATCGCTCAGCACTGCGCCGCCGCTCTGCTCCACCAGCGGCGTTACCGGCGCCAGCGGCATCAGCCGTACAATCGCCTCCACCACGTCGTCGATGTACGTGAAATCTCTCCGCATCGCGCCGTGGTTGTAAATCTTGATAGGCCGGCCTCTCAGGATTGCATCGGCAAATTTGTAGTACGCCATGTCTGGCCTGCCCCACGGGCCATAGACCGTGAAAAACCGCATTCCCGTCACCGGTAATCCGTACAAATGGCTGTACGTGTGCGCCATCAGTTCATTCGCGCGCTTCGTAGCCGCATACAGTGAGATCGGGCACTCTACCGCGTCGGTGGTGCGAAAGGGAATCGCCGTGTTCGCGCCATACACCGAGCTCGAGGACGCATACAGCAGATGCCGCGGCTCGGCATCCTTCACGCATGCCTCCAGCAGATTTACAAAGCCCGCAAGATTGCTCTCTACATACGCGCCTGGATTTTCCGTCGAGTAGCGCACGCCCGCCTGTGCCGCCAAATGCACCACGACCTCTGGCCGCGCATGCGCCAGCAATCGCTTCACCAAATGCGCATCCGCGAGGTTCATCAGCGCAAAATGGAAGCGACCTTGCCGCTCCAGTTGCGCTAGACGCGCCCGCTTCAATGCGACAGGGTAGTAATCGTTCAGGTTGTCCAGTCCGAAAACCTCATGACCTTCGCGCAGCAGCCGCTGCGTCACGTGGAAGCCCACAAAGCCCGCTGCGCCGGTAACAAGTACCCTCATGCCATGCCTCCCGCTGTTGCTCCAGCCATCCTGTATGTATTCACCGCCTGCAAAACCGGCTGCTCGCTCGCTCGCGCCAGGTGCACGATCGTTAATCCCAGACAGGTATCCAGACTCGTCGGTGTGTCCATCTCATCCCAGCGCATAGCCCGTTTCACTACGGCGCTGAGCAGTTCACCACGCCCCGTGATCAGCATGTTCACCAGCTCGTCTGGACGCTGGCGGATCAGCTGCCGGTCGACTGCGCTGCGCAGGCCCGTGGCGGTGCAGGTCTCGATGGTTGACCGCCGCCTGTACTTCAGCAGCCGCATCGCTGTGATCACCCCATCATGGTCAGCGGCGAGAGCGCGGTGAATGGGTAATCTCTCCAGCATCTGTGCGAGGGGTTCTTCGAGCTCGATATGACATTCGGAAGCATCGCTGGCGACCAGTAGCAGCCGCAATCCGCTTTTGCCTTCTTTCAGCTTGGGAAGATCCGCATCGAGGTGGCCGATCTCGTTTAGAACCTCCACCTTCATCCGGTCCGGCCACCGCTGCACACTCACGCAGCTCAGCCCACCGTGCATCACTTGAACGGCGTGAAAGCATCTCACCGGCAGTCGCAGCGCCGCCAGAAGCAAAATGCTTGCCGGTCCTCCATGAGTGACCAGAAGAATGTTCTTTCCGGCGTCCTTACGCACAATCGTGGAGAGGAACCTGTGCACTCGCTGCTCAAGCTCCAGCACCGGCCACACCTCACCGAGCGCCGGATCCCGCAGTGAGAAATTGGCGGGACTCTCGCGAAACTGCCTGTACTTTTCCGCATCGTGCTGGCGCACCGCCTCATATCTAAGTCCCTCCCAGCCCGGTAGTTCCATCTCTCGCAGTGCTGCATCCGTTTCAAGCTGCGGTTCCTGGCCGTCTGCCTGGAGAGTCGCTCTCACCAACTCCGCAGACTGCGATGCGCGACGCAGGGGACTTGCGTAGATCACTTCAATTCCTTCGCCGCGCAGCCTCTCGCCAGCCGCCTGCGCGCTACGCATACCCTCGTCGGTCAGCTCGCTCTGCGCTCCGCATCCCTGAAACGTCTGCGCGTCGTTCAGCGTGCTGCGCCCATGCCGCAGAATCCAGATTCTGGTCGTAACCCCATTCCCCTCAAACTGCATGTGCCGTTGCCTCTCTTGCTTCCGCATGTCCGTGCTGCAAATACATCGCGCGGTAACCTCCGTCCCCACGCATCAGTTGCTCGTGCGTGCCCTGCTCCTCAAGCCGCCCGTCGCAGAGAAAGAGAATTCGGTCGGCATCCTTTGCTTCCGCAATGTCATGCGTAATCGTCAGCGTCGTGCGAGTGGTGCTTAGCTCGCGCAACGCCCCCCACACGAGGCTCCGGTTGCGGCTGTCCAGGCCCGTAGTGGCCTCGTCCAGCAGCACAATCGACGCATCCCGGAGATACGCGCGCGCAATCGCGATGCGTTGCCGCTGCCCGCCAGAGAGTGTCGCTCCGCGCTCGCCCACCTGCGTGGCATAGCCCTTCGGCATCCGCTGGATGAACTCCGCCGCGCGCGCCTTCACTGCCGCCCACTGCATCGCGTCTTCACTTGCATCCAGTGCACCAAAACGAATGTTGTCGCGCAGGCTCCCGGTGAACAGCACCGTATCTTGCATCACCACTGAGATCTGATTCCGCAAGCTCGCCAGCTCATAATTGCGAATATTCTCACCGTCGATGAGAATGTTGCCCGCCTGCGGATCGTAGAAGCGCAGGAGCAGCGCCGCCAGCGTTGACTTGCCGCTTCCCGATGGCCCCACGATTGCCACCCGCTCACCCGGCCGCACCACAAACGAGACGTCCTTCAGCACCGCATGCCCCGGCCGGTAGCCAAAGCTCACGCCTTCCAAGGCAATCTCTCCGCTCAGGCGCGCGGCTTTCACTGCGTGTGCGCGACTCACAATCGCCGGCTTCTCATCAAGCAAGGCGAGCACGCGCCCACCCGAGGCAAGGGCTTTCGCGATCTGCGCCAGGTACTTCGCCGTCTGCCGGATCGGCTTGAACGAGTTGCGCAGATAGCTGACGAATACGATAAGGTCGCCCGCCGTCAGCCGTCCGTCGAGGACGCTGCTCGCGCCGAG
>JAGWML010000217.1 GCA_028873155.1 Acidobacteriota bacterium | reverse complement strand
CCGAAGTGACCTCAAACGGGAGCAGCAGCTTGGTGAAAAGAATGGTGCTGAGGTCTTCTGTGGAGGTGACTCCGTCCTGCATTGCTGCGTTGCCGATGCCCTGAAGGTGGAGGATGACGGTAGCGAGCACGGCGAGAATTGCGGCGACTGCCGGGAACCCAACGGTGCGGGCGGCCCGGCTGCCGAGGGTGCGCTCTTCACGGCCTGCATTGAGCAGCATGATGACAAAGGTGAAGAGCACCATCACGGCGCCGGCGTAGACGATGACCTGGGCCGCGGCCAGAAACTCAGCGCCAAGCAGCAGGTAGAGGACGGCAAGAGAGGTCATGACCACAATGAGCGAGAGCGCGCTGTTGATGGGATGGCTCTGCAAGAGCAGATTGATGGCGCCTGCAAGGCAAAGACCGGCAAAAAGAATGAAGAGAATCAGATGCATCGTACCGTCACTTATAGGCAAGCCAGAGGCTTGTCCCCACAATGTTGAGAATGGCGAGCGGCAACAGATAGCGCCATCCGAAGTTCATCAGCTGGTCGTAGCGGAAGCGAGGCAATGTGCCGCGCACCCATACATAGAGAAAGAGGAAGCTGAAGACCTTGAGGACAAACCAGAAGATCGGCAGCAGGGAACGCAGCACGATATTGTGCGGCGTTGGCAGCAGATCGCCGAGCGGACTGGTCCAGCCGCCGAGGAAGAGCATGGTGGCGACACAGCCGACGGTGATCATGTTGGCATACTCGGCCATGAAGAACATGGCGAACTTCATCGAGCTGTACTCGGTGTGATAGCCGGCTGTGAGTTCGCTCTCTGCTTCCGGCAAATCGAAGGGCGAGCGGTTGGTTTCAGCGTAGGCGGCCATCAGGTAGATGAAGAAGGCGAAGAACTGGAAACCGCCAAAGATATTCCAGGTGAGAAGACCCTTGCTGGCCTGGCTTTCGACGATGGTGCGCAGATTGAGCGATCCTGCGCGCAGCACCACGCCGACAAGTGAAAGACCCAGGGCAAGCTCATAGCTGATGAGTTGGGCGGATGAGCGAAGCGAACCGAGCAGGGAATATTTGTTGTTCGACGACCACCCTGCGAGGGCCACACCGTAAACGCCGATGGAAGTGATGCCGAGAACGACGAGCAGGCCGATGTTGACATCGGAGATCTGGAAGAGGCGAAAGCCGCCAAAGGCGATGCCCGGGTCGCCGAAGGGAACCACTGCGATGGAGATCAGCGCGCAACCGAGGGCGATCATCGGGGCGAGAAGATAGAGGGGGCGATCGACGGCCGTCGGGATGATGTCTTCCTTGAGGAAGGACTTTGCGCCATCGACGAGAGGTTGCAGAAGACCGAAAGGACCGACACGGCTGGGCCCCCAGCGGTTCTGAATGCGGCCCACGAGCTTGCGCTCGAGCAGCACCGTATAGGCGACGCCGACCAGCAGCACCACCGTTACCACGATGACCTTGAGCAGGCTCCAGATGAAAAATTGCAGCAGGTTCACGAGTCTTCAGCCTCTCTTGCCAGGTGCGTTCTCAGTCGGCGGCAGTTTCAGCTTTTGCCGGAGTCTGGTGTTGCAGAAGATCCTTCAGGTTTGGGCTGTAACGGCCCAGGGTACCCGAAGTGAAGAGTCCATCATGGGCAGGTTGCACGACATCCGGCCCAGTGAGGGTAGCGACCGGAACAAAGCCCGGCTCGGTAGGTGCGTCATTCCCGCCAAAGAGGTTGATCCGGTCAAGCTTATACGTTGGGACTAGGCGTTCGATTTCATCGAGCGCAGCAAGTGGATCGAAGGGGCTCAGCTTTGGTTCGAGACCACGCGCTGCAAGCCAGACGGCGTGACGATCGGCTTCACCGGCTTGTGCGCCTCGCGACTGCCCAAGATCTGCAGTGACGGCAGAGGAACCGAAGGGCACCAGCGTCTTCACGTCCACGCCCATCGCGCCAGCCAGACGGACAAGAATCTCGAAGTCAGGTTTGGTTCCGGGGCGATCACTGGCCTTCTTGACCAACTGCACGTCTCCGTATGTACTTGTCACCGTACCGGACTTCTCATAGAGACTGGTGGCCGGGAAAACAATGTCTGCCATCGCAGCAGTATCTGTCAGGAAGATGTCCTGCACGATGAGGAAGGTCTTGCGCAACTCGGACGGATTGATCCGGCTCGCGGGATTTGCTCCGACGACGAAGAGAGCGCCGAACTCGCCACGCGAGACCGAGGAGAGCATCTCGGGCAAAGTCTTTCCGGGTGTTGCGGGCATGCCGCGATACTCGGCTGCAAACGCGCCGGCCTGCGAGACGGGAACGTAACCCGGCAGAAGGTGCGGAAGCAGGCCCATATCCGCGGCTCCACGCGAGTTGGCGTGGGCGCCGATGCAGGCGAAGCGCACGCCGGGCCGATTGAGGCCCCACTTCACAAGTGCATCCAACTGCACGCCGCGGAATTCAGCGCCGAAGAGTACGACCAGCGATTCTTCCGCGAGAACGGCGTCGCGGAATGCGGTGTCGGTGATGGATGTGGATTGGCCGCTGAGATAAGCAGGCAACGAGGTATAGCCGTCGGCGGGTAGCCGCAAAACAGCCTTGGCCTGACGCTCGAGCTTGATGGCGCGGTCATTGGCGACGTAAAGGCGCGCGCGATTCAATCGCACATTGGTGCGCAGTTCCCATGCCAGAAGTGGGTGCTCGTTGGTGGGGTCGCCACCGACGAGCAGGAGCGCGGGGGCGGATGCAATCTCGCGGAGGCTTGCGGCGCGTCCCGTCTGTCCTGCGAGAGCATGGACGAAGGCGGAGTAGTCAGCGGTGCGCTCGTGGTCGATGTGATTCGTCTGGAGCACCGAGCGCGCGAACTTCTGCAGAAGATAGTTCTCTTCGTTGGTGGTCGAATTGGAGCCGATGACGCCGATGGCGGAGCCGCCGCGCGTGTCGCGGATTTCCTTAAGCTTTGCAGCCGCGGTGCGCAGGGCATGCTCCCATGTAGCCGGTTCGAGCTTGCCCGCGGCGTTGCGGACGAGTGGCTTGGACAGGCGCTCGGCGCTCTCAACGAAATCAAATCCGAATCGACCTTTGGCGCAGAGAAAGTCGCCATTGATCCCGCTCTTGTCGCGATTGTCTGCGCGGAGAATTTCGGCGCCTTCGCTCGATTGACGCACACCGAGCGTGACCTTGCAGCCATCGGCGCAGTGCGTGCAGACGGTCGCGACGTGATTCATCTCCCACGGGCGCGTCTTGTATCGGTAGGTGCCACTGGTGAGCGCGCCGACCGGGCAGACGTCGATGCACATGCCGCATTGTTCGCAGTCGAGGCGGTCGCCGCCGTTGGGCGCGATGACGGCGCTGGCGCCGCGATTGTGAACGCCGAGCGCCCAGACATCCATGCCCTCACCGCACATACGGATGCAGCGATAGCAGAGAATGCAGCGGGGACGGTCGTAGTAAACAGCCGGAGACCATTGCTGCTCGTCTCGATGCCGCTTGACATCAACCATGCGGCTATCACCGGCGCCGTACTTGAAAGTCATGTCCTGCAGCTCGCACTCGCCCCCAGCGTCGCAGACGGGGCAGTCCAGAGGATGATTGCCGAGCAGGAGTTCGATGGTGGCTTTACGCGCCTGAGTGATTTCCGGCGAATCCGTAATGAAGACCTGGCCCTCGGCGACCTGGGTGGTGCAGGCGGTCTGGAGCTTAGGCACCTTTTCCTGGCGCACGACGCACATACGGCAGGCGGCCTGCAGACTAAGACCGGGATAGTAGCAGAAGGCCGGTATCTCAATGCCCGCCTTACGGCACACGTCGATGAGGAGCGCGCCGGCCGGCGCCGTGAGCTTCTTGCCGTCAACTGTAATCGTTACGTCTGCCATGCCTCTCCAGCGCTCCTAAACTACGGCCATTTCGGTGTGTTTGGCGAACGGACAAGGCTTGCCGTTCAGGTGATCTTCAAATTCCTTGCGGAACTTCTTGACGAAGCCCAGTGTAGGCATCGCTGCCGCATCGCCCAGCGGGCAGAAAGTGCGGCCCAACATGTTTTCGGCCAAGTACTGGATGTTGTCGATGTCTTTCTCTGTACCGAAGCCAGCGTGAAAGCGCGTGAGCGACTTCTTGAGCCAGTCGGTTCCCTCACGGCACGGGATGCACCAGCCGCAGCTCTCATGCTGATAGAAGCTGATGGTGCGCAGGGCGAACTCGACGATGCAGGTCTGGTCGTCGATGACGACGACGCCGCCGGAGCCGAGCATGGAGCCGGCTTTGCCAACCTGATCAAAATCCATGCCGAGGGTCTCAATCTCTTCCGGCAGCAGGACAGGCGTCGAAGATCCGCCGGGAACGACGGCCTTCAACTTGCGCCCGCCGCGCACACCGCCCGCCACGTCATAGATGATCTTCTTGAGGTTGTAGCCCATCGGCAGTTCGTAGACGCCGGGGCGCTCGACGTGACCGCTGACGCCAAAGAGGCGCGTGCCACCATTGCGCGGTGAACCGACTGCGGCATATGCCTCGCCGCCCATGGCGATGACATGCGGTACGGTGGCGATAGTCTCCGCATTATTGATGACCGTCGGGCCGCCGTAGAGGCCGACGACAGCGGGGAACGGAGGCTTGATGCGGGGTACGCCGCGCTTGCCTTCAAGCGACTCCATCAGTGCGGACTCTTCGCCTACTTCATACGCACCCGCGCCGCTTTGGGTGATGATCTGGAATTCGGTGTCGGAGCCGAAGATGTTCTTGCCGAGAAAACCTTTTGCGTAAGCATCGGCAACGGCCTTCTCCATGATCTCCAGCAGGTAGCGGTACTCGCCGCGGAGATAGATGAAGCCGAGCTTTGATCCAATGGCGAGACCGGCGATGAGGGTGCCTTCGATGACGGCATGCGGGTCGTGCAGGAAAATCAGGTGGTCTTTGCAGGTGCCGGGTTCGCTCTCGTCGCCGTTG
>JAGWML010000216.1 GCA_028873155.1 Acidobacteriota bacterium | reverse complement strand
TGACAGCCGCCTGCTTCGGCGTGCCCGGACCCGTGCGCGACGGCCGCCTGCGCCTGACCAACCTGCCCTGGACGCTGGACAGCCGCGAGCTCTCAGCCAACCTCGGCATCCAGCACGTCTTCCTCATCAATGACCTCGAAGCAAACGGCTACGGCATCGCCGAGCTTGCGCAGGACCAGATTTATACGCTCAACGAGGGCGACACAGCACAGATTGGAAATCGCGCGCTGCTCGCCGCCGGAACCGGGCTGGGCGAGTGCTTCCTGGCCTGGAATGGCCGGATTCACCTGCCCTTCCCCTCCGAGGGCGGCCATGCGGACTTTGCCCCGCGCAATGAGGACGAGATCGACCTGCTGCGGTTTCTCAAGCAGAAGTACAACGGGCGCATCAGCTTTGAGCGCGTGGTCAGCGGCATGGGACTCACCAACATCTATGAGTTTCTGCGCGAGGTGCGCGGTCTCGATGAGCCCAACTGGCTGGCCGAGCGCATCGCCGGAGAAGACCCCAACGCCGTCATTACCGAACTGGCGCTGGCCGCCAAGAGCGAGATCTGCGAAAAGTCACTCGATATGTTCGTCTCCGCCTATGGAGCGGAGGCCGGCAACCTGGCCCTCAAGATTCTCTCCGTCGGCGGACTCTACGTCGGAGGCGGCATCGCCCCGCGCATCATTGAGAGACTGAAGGACGGCCTCTTCATGAAGGCCTTCACCGATAAGGGCCGTCTCAGTCAGTTGCTGGTCAACATGCCGGTGCGCATCATTTTGGAAAGCCGCGCTGCACTGATGGGCGCGGCCGCCTATGCCGAAGCGCGCGCCGCGGAGATCAGCGGCATCTCTGCCAGGGCCGCGTCCATGAGCCACTAAACACGAGCGGCGGCTGGCTCCGCCGGTGCGAACCAGCGACGCTGGATGGCCAGTGCGGCCTGCACCAGCAGGATGAGTGCAGGCACCTCGACCAGCGGACCGATGACAGCGGCGAACGCCGCGCCGGAGTTGAGGCCGAAGACAGCGACCGCAACCGCGATGGCCAGCTCGAAGTTATTGCTGGCCGCGGTGAAGGACAGTGTCGCCGCCTTGGCGTAATCGGCCCCGGCTTTGTGGCCCATCCAGAAGCTGACGAAGAACATCACCACGAAATAAATGAGCAGCGGCACGGCGATGCGCAGCACGTCCAGCGGCAACCGAACGATGAGGTTGCCCTTGAGGCTGAACATCACAACGATCGTAAAGAGCAGCGCCACCAGCGTAAGCGGGCTGATCGCCGGAACAAAGCGCGACTGATACCAGTCGCGGCTCTTCGCGCGGATCAGGAGAAAGCGAGTCGCCATACCTGCGAGGAAGGGAATTCCCAGATAGATGAAGACGCTCTGGGCGATCTGGCTCATGCGAATGTCGACAAAGACGCTGTGCAGGCCCACCAGCGGCGGCAGAACGGCCAGGAAGAACCATGCGTAGACGCTGTAGAAGAGCACCTGGAAGACGCTGTTGAAGGCGACGAGGCCTGCAGCGTAATCGGTGTCGCCCTGCGCCAGCTCGTTCCACACGATGACCATGGCGATGCACCGCGCGAGGCCAATGAGGATGAGGCCCGTACGATACTCCGGATAGCCATGAAGGAACACAACCGCCAGCACGAACATGAGCGCGGGACCAATGACCCAGTTCTGCAGGAGCGACAGGCCCAGAACGCGGCGATTGCGGAAGACGTGCCCCAGCCGCTCGTACTGTACCTTGGCCAGCGGCGGATACATCATGAGGATCAGCCCGACAGCGATGGGAATGTTCGTGGTTCCGGCCTGATAGCGCTGCAACAGCGCGGGCACGGCGGGCACAAAGCGGCCAAGAGCCACGCCGACTGCCATCGCGAGAAAGATCCAGAGAGTCAGATAGCGATCGAGAAAGGAGAGGCGCGAAGGGCGCGTGCCTGGCTCATCGGCGCAGCAGGCTGAGGGCGTGAGCGTCACAGCGGTTCCTTTCCGATCGCGCGGACTCGCGATTCAAGGGCCATGCGATCGAGAGTCTCGACCGGCAGAGCAAGAAAGAGTTGCACGCGGTTGCGGATTTGATGCAGCGTGCGGACAAAGGCGACGCGCTTGTCGTCGTCACTTCCCTCGACGGCGGCAGGATCGGGAAATCCCCAGTGCGCCGTGACAGGATGGCCCGGCCACACCGGACAAATCTCGCCCGCGGCGTTGTCGCAAACCGTGATCACAAAGTCCATCTCAGGAGAGCCGGGACCAGCAAACTCATCCCAGCTTTTGCTGCGAAGATGTTCAACGGGGTAGCCTAGCCCGCGAACCTGCTCAATGGCGAATGGATTCACGCGGCCTGCCGGATGGCTGCCCGCGCTGAAGGCCCGGAAGCGGCCCGCGCCAAGAATGTTGAAGAGCGCCTCGCCCATGATGCTGCGGGCAGAGTTCCCCGTGCAAAGGACGAGGATGTTGTAAGCCTTTGGCATCTCTGACCTCATCGGAAAAGCGAATCAGTTGCAGCACGCTGGCCCGCAGCAGGACCGCGCAGGCTTTGCGGCGCGCACGAAGGCGGCCATCAGCGATCCGGCGGCCTGTGCGGCAATCGTGTCCACATCCACGCCTGCGTCTTCAAGAAATCTGCGCGCATCCTCCACCTCATACACCCGCGTTGGCTCGATGGAAATGTTCGCAAAACCCGCAGCCGCGAGCTTCTGGATGTACTCCTGCTCCTCCAGAGCCCCGGCGATGCACCCCACCCACAGGGACATGCTGCTGCGCACAGCCTCTGGCACAGTGCCGCGCGCAACCACATCGCTGACGGCGAAGCGCCCGCCGGGCTTCAGCACGCGAAACGCCTCGCGCAGCACGCGGCTCTTGTCCGCCGAAAGATTGATCACGCAGTTCGAGATAACGACATCCACGGAGTGGTCCGGCAGAGGAATTTCTTCCATCTCGCCCTTGAGAAACTCCACGTTCTCCACACCCGCCTGACGCTGATTCTCCCGCGCCAGTGCGAGCATCTCGTCGGTCATGTCGAGGCCGTAGGCCTTGCCCGTCGGCCCCACGCGCTTCGCTGAGAGCAGTACATCGATACCGCCGCCCGATCCAAGATCGAGCACCGTCTCGCCGGGGTGCAGGTCAATCAGAGCCGTCGGATTGCCGCAGCCCAGCGAAGCCAGAACCGCACTCGGCGGCAGCCCCTGCTTCTCTGACTCGCTGTAAAGATTAACAGTGATGGGATCGCAGCACGTAAAGGCGGGATTGCAGCAGGCTGCCTCGCTCGTCTCCTGCACCTGGAGTGCGGCCGCTCCGTACTTCTGCTTCACCTGCTCCTGCACACTGAGAGACTGGTCCATGAATCGCTCCTCACATACGCTTATGCAAATGTATGGCGCAGGACACACATCTGTCAAACCGCATACAATGACGGAATGATGCGGGACCATCGATCCCCTGAGTTGGTGCGGCTCTTTGCCGCCCTGGCGGACACAACCCGGCTCCGCCTCCTGAACCTGATCGCCGGGCGCGAAGTCTGTGTCTGCTATCTCGTCGAGGTGTTGCGCCAGAGCCAGCCCAAAATCTCGCGGCACCTGGCTTACCTGCGCAAGGCAGGAATTGTGGAAGCGCGCCGCGAGGGCAAATGGATGCACTACCGGCTGAGCGAACCCAGGAACGCAGAGGTTGCCGCAATTCTATCGTCGGTACTGGGCGCGCTGCGGAGTGAACGGCCGATGCAAGCCGATGCAGCCAAGCTGGCGCGCGCCTGCTGCGCGCCGCAGAGACTGGTGCTGCCGGCAGGCGCCCCGCGCCCGGCCGCGCTCAGCGCAACCCACAGCCCAGGCACCCAGCGATGATCCGCCGCTGGGCCGTGCGCATCCTGCTGGCGCTCGCCGTCGCGTTTGTCCTGGTGTATGCCGGAGACACCGCCGTCTTTCTTCTTCGCAGCTCGCCGGTGGGCAAAGTCACAGTGAATCGTTATCTCACCGTCCCCTTGAAGGGCAGCAAACAGGAGTTTGATTACCAGGGCACGGCGGATATTCCCTGCGCGGTTGCCCTCTTTCCTCAGAAGGGGCTCGATCCGTGCTGGCAGCTCCGCCGAAATATCAACCAGGGAATCCAGATGTAGAACTGCGCTGCGGGCCGGTCCCAATGTGGTCTATCGCACTTAGCGACGTGATAACAGTCACGTTTGGGCAGGCTGTCCGGGGCTAGTATCGAAAAATCCCGCACCCGGAGCAGGGACCATGTACGCTCGCACACAGAACGAGAACGGCACCTACAACACGCGCTGCCTCTATTGCTTCATGACGGTCGCCTCTGCAGTGGAGACGCCAGAGGAACTCGACCAGGTGGAGGCCAGGCACTTCTGCCCGGAAAAGGTGCTGTCACAGCTTGTCGCCGCCGAACGCCAGCACTCCGACCACGCTCACTAGCGCTGCGCGGTCGGAGCCGCAGGCGTGGTGGTGTCACCCGGCGTCGATGGTGCCGCATCAGTGTGCGGTCCGCGCGCTGCGCCGCTCGCAATCTTCTTGTAGAGGTCCTCATCGGCTGCTTTGTTGAGTGTGCTTGCCTTGTCGAACTCGGCGCGCGCCTCCTCTTTCCTGCCCATGGACCGATACAGCCGCCCCAGACGCCAGTGCACATTCACGTCGTCCGGAATCAGCTTCTCAGCCTTTTCCAGTTCGCGCAGTGCAGCGGCATTGTCGCCCGCATCCGTGTAGAGAATGCCGAGATCCAGATGCGCCAGCGGCAACGCTGGATCGAGGGCCTCCACCTTCTCCAGCAGCGGCCGCGCCTGATCCGGCTGGTTCAGCTGCATGCGGCTGTCGGCCAGATACAGCATCGCCTGTGCGTGGTTCGGGTCATTCGCCAGCTCTGCCTCGAATTCACGGGCCGCCTCAGGGTACTGCTTCTGCGTCCACAGCAGATAGCCAAGACCGAAGTGCGCAT
>JAGWML010000009.1 GCA_028873155.1 Acidobacteriota bacterium | reverse complement strand
AGCTGGCGCTGGCCATGCCGGGCGGCAAAGGCATGAAGCGGAGATCGAAGGAACCCTGCATCGCCGGGTCGTTCGAGCCCCAGCGGGTGAGCAGGTTGCCATTTGTGTCCATCCAACCGGTTACCTGGTTGCCGTGTTTGCCGTTGAAGGAAGCGCCGGAGACGCAGGTGACGGTGTACTGGTAGAGCGGGTTGCCACTGGAGTCGAGCGGCCGCGCGACGACATTGACGCCTTGCATGCCGGAGCCATCGCGAAAGCTCAACGTGCCGGTAATCGAAGCCGTGTTGGCCGCGGTCAGTTGCTTGCCGGGGAAGCTGGCGAGGTTGGCCGCAGTGATGGGATAGATGCGGTTGAGTGCGGCAATGTCATCGAAGCGCAGTACTGTGGGTTGTGGAATGCAGTTGCCGCCGGAGGCTCCGCAGGCGCCGCTGAGGGGCTGCATCACAGGCAGGCCTTCGGTCTGGGCGAGGTCGCCGCTAGTGAAGGCGCCGGGGTTGACCTGCGAGAAATCGAGGCCGAGGATGCGGCCAAAGGCGCGCTCGAGTTGGAAGCTCATCATGGTGAGCTGGTCCGGCGTGTTGGCGCAGAGACCGTTCACGAGGATGATGCCGTGCGCGAAGGTTGCGTCGGGCTGTATGTTGTCGAGCCACGTCCACACGCTGTCGTTCTGGCAACTGGCAGGATCGCTGGCCGAAGCGCCGAAGAGGGCATTGATGACCGAGCCGTCCGAGTCAAAGATGACGCCGACCGGGTAGGTGGTAGCCGACGGGGTCACGTCGGCGGGCTGGAGGATGACCTTGTTCCCGGCGATGATATTGGCGCCACTGACGTCCTCATTCAGCGAACCTGCGTCGGTCAGCGTTACGCCTGCGGTGGGTATGGCGCTCCAGAGCGCCGCGGCGGCATCGACCATCGCCGTTGCCTGCTGCTGGCTGACTCCGCTGTTAAGCGGCCCCTCATCGACGAAGTAGCGCACCTGGCCGCCTGGCCAATGGACAGGCTGGCCGATCACCGCCGGATTGAAGAAGCTGACCCCGGCGACGGAATGAGGTCCGCCGGCGACCGCCAGCAGCGGAGCCAGAAGCAGGACGCAGGCCGCAAGACGAGGGACTGCTTGCCGGGCTCGATGGAGCGTTCTCGAAGAGGCGTGCATGACACAGTACCGGGCGAGCAACGCGGCTTCCGCCGGGTGCGGTGAATTCTGAGAGAACTCTCATGCTGTGAAGAAGATCCGGCGCGGCGCAGGGCAGGCCCAGGCGGGGTGAGTCGAGCGGGGGCGGCCGCCGCCGTGAGATGCATTCCACTTCTGTGGGAGTTACTTCTTCGCGCGAGTCGATGTTTAGTAGTACTCACAACGAGTGTGTGTACAAGCGATTGAAGCCAGAGGACCCCGGAGACACCTGGGCTTGATCGGGAGGAGGCGGCCATTTCGACTCGACTACGTTTAGGCGATTTGCTCATTCGAGCGAAACTGGTGACCGAAGAGCAGGTTGCCGAGGCGGCGCGCCGCGTGATGCAGCAAGGCGGGCGACTGGGCGACAACCTGGTAGCGATGGGTGTGCTCGACCAGAAGACTCTGGATACTTTTCTCCACCGTATTCCTCAGGAACCAGCGCATATCAGGGACATCGGGATTGACGAGATCGACCTGATGGGCCTGCTGATGAAACTGATCTACCGCGACCGGCTGGAGACGACGCGCCAGTTTGTGGATGCGATCAAGCTGCCGTATCACATCGTGATCGATTTGATCCAGATGGCGCTGGGCCGCAACCTGCTGCAGACGCTGGGCTCCCGCCAGGCGGACAATCCGATTGATTTGAGCTACTCCTTCACCGAGGAAGGGCGGCGCTGGACCATCGACGCCATGAACCGGCTGCGCTATACGGGCCCCGCGCCGGTGACGCTGGGAGAGTTCAATGAACAGGTGAACCTGCAGAAGGTAACCAATGAGGTGATCAGCTTCGAACGCATCCGGACAGGGATCGGCTCGTTGACCTTTGACGACACGATCATCGAGCAGTGCGGTCCGGCGCTGAACTCAGGGCGCGCGATGCTCCTCTACGGCCCCCCCGGCAACGGCAAAACCTCCGTAGCGCATGCTTTTGCCAATGTCTTCACGGATGTCATCTACGTGCCCTACTCAATCATGGTGGAGGGGCAGATTATTCGTGTGTACGATCCCCAGGTGCATCTGCCGTTGGATACCCCACCAGCGGCGGAGGACGAGGGGTTTTCTGTGATTCGGCGCGAGATCTTCGATGCGCGGTGGGTGCCCTGCAGGCGGCCTTTCGTGGTGACCGGCGGCGAGCTGACGCTGGACATGCTGGATCTGCGCTACGACGAAGTAGGCAACTTCTATGAGGCTCCCCTGCATGTGAAGGCGCTGGGCGGATGCTTCATTATCGACGACTTCGGGCGGCAGCTCGTCAGCCCCACCCATCTACTGAATCGCTGGATTATTCCGCTCGAAAATAAAGTGGACTACTTGAAGCTGCATACCGGCAAGACATTCAGCATTCCCTTTGAAGAGCTGATTATCTTTTCGACAAACCTCGAGCCGGAGGACCTGATGGACCCGGCGTTCCTGCGCCGCCTGCCCTACAAGATCGAAGTGGGACCGCCGAGCTACGAGAATTACCGCGAGATCTTCGAGAAGGAGTGCGCGCGCCAGGGCGTGAGCATCTCTGATGACGGGTTCGAATATATTGTGCAGAAGCTCCGCTACGAGAAAGAGATGGACTTTGCCGCCTACCAGCCGCGCTTTATCGTGGACCAGGTGGTCGCGACCTGCAAATTCATGGGCCAGCCTCTTCATTTCGAGCCGCGCTACATCGATTACGCTCTCGACAACCTGCGCGTGAAGCGGAGCAGCGACAGCAAGCGAGAGAACCGCACAGCGGCGCGCATCTCCGACGAACAGCCCGTGGGCGCCCGCTGAGGCAGTCGATTCAGGTGCTTTCTGGCCTGCGGCGGTTAAATCTCAGGATAGAAGTCGAAAAAAGCATCCAGGCTGTGCCTGAGCTGCTGCTCAATCTCCTCGCGCGAGCCCTCAAGGACGTGCATGGTGACGTGGGCTTCGTGGCCGTTCGCCAGCTTGAGCGTTGCATCGTGGATCTCCGCCACCTCACCCTCAGGCAGCAGGCGCATTCCGTAAATCAGAGTCAGATTGGCCATGTGCTTCATCATAGTGAAGTACAGGCGGCGCTGCACTCATTCCGGGCCGCTGGGACCATCTAGAATCGACTTTGAGAATCTCATGAGCGAGACACGCGATACCGTCATCCTTGGTTCCGGCTGCGCCGGACTCACCGCCGCCATCTACACCGGCCGCGCGGGGCTGAACCCGCTGGTGCTGGAAGGCCATGAGCCGGGTGGACAACTTTCCATCACCACGCTGGTCGAGAACTTTCCCGGCTGGCCCGAAGGAATTCAGGGGCCGGAGCTGATCGACAACATGAAGAAGCAGGCCGCGAGGTTCGGGGCCACCTTTCAGCTCGCGCACCTCAAGAGCGTGGACCTGAACAAGCATCCCTATACGCTGGAGACCTCGGCGGGCCCGATCTGCACGCGGACGCTGATCGTGGCCAGCGGCGCCAGCGCGCGGTGGCTGGGTCTGCCCAGCGAGCAGGCGCTGATCGGCCACGGCGTTTCAAGCTGTGCGACGTGTGACGGCTTTTTCTTCCGCGGAAGAGAGATTGCCGTGGTGGGCGGCGGCGACTCGGCCATGGAAGAGGCGCTCTTCCTCACTCGCTTTGCCAGCAAGGTGACGCTGCTGCACCGGCGCGACGCCTTCCGCGCAAGCAAGATTATGTTGGAGCGCGCGATTGCGCATCCGAATATCGAACTGCGCACCAATACCGTGGTGGAAGAGGTGCTGGGCGTGGAGGAGCAGGAAGTGAAGGGGCTGCGCCTGCGCGACGTGACCAACGGCAACGTGACGACGCTGCCCGTGAGCGGGCTGTTTCTCGGCATTGGACACGAGCCCAACGCAAGGATGTTCCATGGCCAGATGGATCTGGATCCGGATGGCTACATTCGGACGAAGGACAACGTGCTGACCACGCACAATGGCATCGTGGTGCCCGGCGTCTATGCCTGCGGCGATGTGCAGGACCGGCGCTACCGGCAGGCGATTACAGCCGCGGGCTCAGGCTGCATGGCGGCTCTCGAAGCGGAGAAGTTCCTCGAAGCGCACGGACACTGAGGCGTGCCGAACAGACCGGATGGAAGCGCAATGACAGCGCTGGCAGAAAATCTCTCGCGCGTGGAAGAGGCCATCGAGGCGGCCTGCCGCAAGGCCGGCCGCGCGCGCGCAGACATCGCGCTGATGGCCGTGTCGAAGACCTACCCGGCGGAGACGATGGCCGAGGCGGCGGCTCTGGGGCTCACGCTCTTTGGCGAAAATCGCGTGCAGGAGTTTGCGGCCAAGGCGCCGCGCGCGGAGGAGCTTTGGGCGCAGGCGGCGGTGCCGCGGCCCCGCGTGTATCTCATCGGCCATTTGCAGTCGAATAAGGCCGCGCGTGCTGCGGAACTCTTTGACGGAATCGACTCGCTGGACTCGCTGCGGCTGGCTGAACGGCTGAATGAGGCAGCGGGGAAGTTGGCCAAGCGGCTGCCCGTGCTCATGGAAGTGAAGCTGAGCACGGAGGAGACGAAGGCCGGCATCGATCCCGAGTCCGGAGAGGCCGCGCAACTGCTGGATCGCCTTCCGGACCTCAAGCACCTCGACGCGCAGGGACTCATGACCATCGCGCCGTGGGGCGCGCCGGAAGCCGAGACGCGCGCCTGCTTTCGCAGCCTGCGCCTGTGGCGCGACCGCTGGGCGCAGGCGCATCCCAGGCTCACCCTCGACGTGCTTTCCATGGGCATGAGCGGCGACTTTCCCCTGGCGATCGAAGAGGGTGCAACGCGCATTCGCATCGGCACGGCGCTCTTCGGCAAGCGCGCGTCGTACACTGGGCCAGCCTGATGCTGCGCGCAGTCGCAGGCGGAGTCACGTTGGCTGTGCGTGCGCAACCTGGCGCAAAGAGAACAGTCGTTGTTGGCGTCTATGGCGAGGGTGTCGCCGCACAGTTGAAGATTGCCCTGCAGGCTCCGCCGATTGAGGGACGCGCCAACGAGGCACTGGTGCATTTTCTGGCAGCAACATTTCGAGTTCCGAGAGCCAGCGTGGAGCTTGTTTCCGGCGAGCTGTCGAGGAGCAAGGTGTTTCTACTGCGCGGTATGACTGAAGAACAAGCGAGGACGGTGCTGGAGAGTGCTCCGCAAAAGTAGAAGCTTCACCGCCCGTGCAGGGCCAGCGCCACGGCCAGCGCCTCTTCCGGTTCGGGGCGGACGCGGAAGTCGGCATGCGCCTCGGCGAAGAGGACCCTGTGGTCGCGTCCAATGACGTAGGTCGCGGGCAGCGGCAGCTGCCAGCTTTCATCGCCATTCACAAAAGGGATGTTGACGAGGATGGAGCGGTAGTACTCGCGCAGAGAATCGGGCACGGTGTAGACCAGGCCGAATTGCTCGGCGAGCGCGTTCCCCGGGTCGTGCAGCACCGGGAAGGGCAAGCCGTGCTGGCCCACCATGAAGTCGCTCTGCCGCTGGATCTGCGGGCTCACGGCCACCAGCAGCGCGCCACGCTCGCGGATTTGTCCGTAGAGATCGCGCCAGGCCTCCAGCTCAGTTATGCAGTAGGGGCACCAGCGTCCGCGAAAGAAGTTGATGACCAGCGGACCGAGCGCGAGCATGTCGGCCGAGCGCACCAGCTTGCCGCCTGCATCCTTCAGCGAGAATTCAGGCGCCACCGCGCCGACAGGCAGGATGCGGTCCTCGATGCCCGTGGCGAAGAGTTCCTCGACGGCGCGCTCGCCGATGGCGAGCCGCTCGGCCTGCACCAGATGGCGCGTGTTGGCGGTGATCTCGTCGAGCTGGTCCTGGAGGGTGGCCATTGGTTATCGCCCGAACTTCTGCCGGCCACCCATGCCCAGCGCGCCCATGCCGCCGCGCATCATCGATTTTGCAAGGCCGCCCTTGCCCATCTGTTTGAACATGCGCGCCATCTGCGCGTACTGGCGCAGGAGCTGGTTCACGTCCTGCACGCTGGTGCCGGAGCCTCCTGCGATGCGCTTGCGGCGCGAGCCGGAGATGATCTCGTGGTTCAACCGTTCTTTCGGCGTCATGGAGTTGATGATGGCTTCCAGGCGCACGAACTGCTTCTCGTCGACATTCTTGGCTGCCTGCTGCATCCCCGCAAAGGGGCCGACCGAGGGCATCATCTTGAGGATCGACTCCATGGAGCCGAGCTTCTTAATCTGGCGCAACTGGTCGCGGAAGTCTTCGAGCGAGAAGCCGTCGCCGAGCAGCGCCTTCTTGGCGAACTCTTCAGACTTCTTGCGGTCTAGCGTGGACTCGGCCTTCTCGATGAGCGACATCATGTCGCCCATGCCGAGGATGCGGCCGACAATACGATCCGGATGAAAGGGCTCGAAGGCGTCCGGCTTTTCGCCCACGCCGATGAACTTGATGGGCTGGCCGGTGACATGGCGAATCGAGAGCGCCGCCCCGCCGCGCGCGTCGCCGTCCATCTTGGTCAGGATGACGCCGGTGAGGCTGAGACGTGTGTGAAAGTCCTGCGCGGAGTTGACGGCGTCCTGGCCGGTCATTGCGTCGGCCACGAAGAGGATCTCCTGCGGATTGAGCAGCTTCTTCAACTGCTCCATCTCGGCCATCAGCTCTTCGTCGATGTGCAGGCGGCCTGCGGTGTCCACGATGAGCGTGTCGCAGCCCATGTTGCGGGCCTCGCGGCGGGCTTCGCAGGCGAGCCGTTCCACGAGCTTCGGCCCGGGGGCCTCGCCTTTCTGGTCGCCCTCATACAGGCGGGCCTCGATGGATTTAGCGACAACCTTCAACTGCTCGCGCGCGGCGGGGCGGTAGACGTCGACGGAGACGAGCATGGGCCGGTGACCGCCCTTCTTCAGCCATGCCGCCAGTTTGCCGCTGGTGGTCGTCTTGCCGGAGCCCTGCAGACCGGCCATCAGAATGACGGTGGGCGGCTGCGACGCGAACTTGAAGCGCGCGGTGTCGCGGCCCAGCAGTTCGATCAGCTCGTCGCGCACAATCTTGATGACCTGCTCGGAGGGCGATAGCGCCGTCATGACTTCGGTGCCGACGGCCTTGGCGCGGATGTGCTCGATAAGGTCGCGGGCTACATTCAGGTTGACGTCGGCCTCAAGCAGGGCGACACGAATTTCGCGCAGGGCTTCGGCGATGTTTTCTTCTGTAAGCGTGCCTTGGCCGCGGAGGGTCTTGAAGGCGCGCTGCAGTTTGTCTGTAAGGTTTTCAAACATAGGTCATCTTCAAGTGTAAAGGAAGCGAGGACTTGGAGCGTACGGCAGTCGCAGGCGGAATCGCGGGTCTCAAAAAGTGGGGCTCCGGAGACTCAGAGGTTGCGCGCAGCGACAAAGCCCTATTCCGCCGGAGCAATCAGATATTGCTCCAGCATTCCGTCTGGGTACGTGTAGGTGGTCAGCATCAGGCGCCGGTCAGGATACGTGATGCGAAAGGCGCGAAAGGTCATGCCGCCGCGCAGTTGATCGCCGACCTGCTTGAATGTGAGCGGCTCGCCCAGAGGAGCGAGGCTCGACTGGAAATCAGCCAGAGCTTCCGGCGTGAAGTAGTCACTCAGGTTGGACGCCAGCAGGCTGCGATCGATCCTGCCCTGCTGCAGGCCGTGGTAGATGTCGAGCGCCTGCTGCTCGGGCGCTGTGAGCGGATAGCCCGCGACAACCGGCGCCGCAAGATGGGCGATGGTGCTGGCTGCGCCCACCGCATCTTGATTGGTGAGCACAGCCACGGCCACGCCATCATCAATCAGCACGACGTTGTCCGAAACAAAGCCCGATACCTCGCCGGAGTGTTCGATGGTGCGGTGCCCATCGCGTGTTTCCACCTGAACGCCCAGCCCATAGTGGGTTTCCTTGCCGCTCTTGAGCTTCACATCCGTGAACATTTGGTTATAGCTTTCTGGCTTCAATACGGATTCCGCCAGCACGCTCGCATCCCACAGCGCCAGGTCGTGCGCCGTCATGGCGAGTTCGCCTGCGGAAAACATCCAGCCGCGGCCCTCCTTGGGCGCAACCCGCAGCGGCCCGAGGGCGTGGCGATAATAGGCCGTGGCGTCGGCCTGCGTAAGTTTGGTTTCGTCCGAGTTCCACACCGATTCCACGCCGAGCGGATGAAAGATGTGCTCCTCGAGAAAATCCATCAGCTTCTCGCCGCTGACTCTCTCCACAATCGCGCCGGCGATAACGTAGTTGGTGTTTGAGTACTGCCATTGCGTGCCCGGCTGGAAATCGAGAGGCTTCTTTGCCCAGGTGTCCAGAATCTGCTGCGCGGTTGTGGGCTTCAGCATCGGAGTCATTACGTAATCCTCCGGCCAGTAATCCTGGTACCCCGAAGTGTGGGAGAGGATCTGGCGGATTGTGACGTCGTCGCCGCGCGTCAGCCCCGGCACATACTTGCCTACTGCATCGTCCAGCGAAAGCTTGCCTTGCTCCTGCAACAGCAGGATTGCGGCAGCCGTGAACTGCTTAGAGATGGAGCCGATGGAGTAGCGCATCTGCGGCGTTGCCGGTATGGACGGCTGCAGTCGCGCCTTGCCGTAGGCGTGGGTGTAGGCGAGCTTGCCGTGTTCAATGATTGCGATGGACGCAGACGGGACGCCGGTCTGTTCGAGCACCTGTGAGGCAATCCGGTCGACACGGTTTTGAAGCACGGGATTCAGAGTGTCGACACTCTGCGCGAGCGCGGAAACCGAGACAAGCCAGAGGGCGATCACCGTTCCAATCCACTGCGAGCGAAGCTTCATTTCTTCCATCCTGTGAATGATTGAGTCTCGCCGGGCGTGTGAGCCGCGCGCCATCGGGTTCCGCGATAGGGTAGCAGACCGCGTTGGATGCCATGCAGGTGCACTTTGCGCGGTGGTAGAATTTGGCTACATTTGACGAAAGGCAATATACGATATATAATTCGTATATTGAAAGTCTCATTTCATGACGGCTGTACGAGAGACGCCCGCAGGGGCCACCTGGACCTTTCTGACCAACCATTCACATGTTCTGCTGTGCATTGCTGACGATCCGGAGGCCCGCATGCGCGACCTCGCCGAGCGGGTTGGCATCACCGAGCGGGCGGTGCAGCGAATTATTGATGACCTGGCGGAGGCCGGCTATCTGGCCGTTGAGCGCGAAGGCCGCCGCAACCGCTATCGAGTCCATGAGCAGCACAGGCTGCGGCATCCGGTGGAGGCGCACTGTGAAGTGGCAGGGCTGATCGGACTCGTGTTGGGCAAAGCGCGAAGTCGCGCTCGCAAATAAGTGGCAGCGCTCGGCTAAGTGAGCCCTGGGGGCGGAAGCTGACAATGGAGAGTGTGGACGATGGAACGCCTGCTTGAAGGGCATAAGAAATTTCTCGAGAAGGTGTTTCCTGAACGCCGCGACCAGTTTCAGCTTCTGTCGGATCGACAGGCGCCGCTCTGGCTGGTGATTACCTGCTCGGACTCGCGCGTATTGCCGGATCTCTTTCTGCAAACGGGCCCGGGCGACCTGTTCATCACGCGCAATGCGGGCAATGTTGTGCCCATCACGAGTCATGATGTGGATGGTTGCACGGCCACAATCGAGTATGCAATCGAGGTGCTTCGCGTGCGCCACGCCATTCTGTGCGGTCACTCCGATTGTGGTGCGATGAAGGCCGCGCTCGACCACACAGCACTGGAGAATCTTCCGAAGGCAAAGCGCTGGTTGCAGCATGTCGAGGCCGCGTTCTGTCATCGACAGCCCCTGAACCCGGCAGACGGCGCCAGCGCGGAACTCGCCTCTCTGATTCGTGGGAACGTGGTGGCCCAGTTGATGAATCTGCATGCACAGCCCGCCGTGGCGAAGGCTGTGGCGGAAGAAAGGCTGACGGTGCACGGTTGGTACTACGACATCATGACCGGGCACATCGAGGAGTACAACGAGCGCGAACAGCGCTTTGAACCGCTGGCAACCTAAACAGAGATTCTTGGCCTTGAGCCGATTTCAGGCGCGATAGCCGTCCAGTACATTGCGCAGCGCAAAGCTGGTCTCCAGCCGCGTGACGCCGGGTAGACGCGAAAGTTCAGACCGGTGCAGACGTCCGTAGTCGTCGATGCCGCCTACGCGCGCGACGAGCATGTAATCGAACTGGCCGGCCATCAGATGGCAGCTCACAATATCGTGACAGCGCCGCACGGCGCCTTCGAAGGCGCTGAGTACAGATGCTGACTGGCGTTCCAGCGTGACGCGGATATAAACCGTGATGTGCTTGCCCAGAAGACGATCGTCAACGACCGCGCGGTAGCCCCGGATGATCCCTGATGCCTCAAGCGCCTGAATGCGGCGGGACGCGGCGGATGCGGAAAGGCCCACTGCCTCACCGACGTCGAAATTGGTTGCACGGCCGTTGCGCTCGAGGTGGCGCAGAATCGCTGCGTCGAGGTCGTCCAGGCCAACTTGCGCGGTCGTATGGGACAAGTCTTGTGTTAATGAATTCGTTTGGTCACGTTTTGTTCCCATAAAGTAGTTTTAGCACGCATTTTGCACACATTGACAGTAAAATCCGCCGTAGGATGTGTGTCAGTTGCGCTCGGATGGCTGGTAAGCATCCAAGTGCGAGGAGATGCCGCGATGATCATCGGAGTGCCCAAAGAGATCAAGGACAATGAGGCGCGGGTGGGCGTGACGCCCGCGGGCGCAAAGGCGCTGGTTGAGGCTGGCCATGTTGTGCTGGTGGAAACGATGGCCGGTGCGGCCTCTGGCTTTGACGATGCCGAGTACCAGAACGCAGGCGCGGAGATTGTGGGCGACGCGGGCCACGTGTGGGGCAAAGCGGATACGGTGGTCAAGGTCAAGGAGCCGATCGAGAAAGAGTACGTATATTTCCGCGAGGGACTCATCCTGTTTACCTATCTCCACCTCGCGCCGCTTCCCGAGCTGACGAATCGCCTGCTGGAGTCCAAGGTGGCAGGCATTGCGTATGAAACGGTGCGCGACCGCAACGGCATGCTGCCGCTGCTGATGCCGATGAGCGAGGTGGCCGGCCGCATGAGCGTGCAGGTAGGCGCGACGTATCTTGAAAAGGAACGCGGCGGACGCGGCATTCTGCTGGGCGGCGTTCCGGGTGTGCCGCCCGCTCACGTCACGATCGTCGGCGGGGGCATTGTGGGCACCAACGCGGCGAAGATTGCGCTGGGATTTGGCGCCAAGGTCACGTTGATCGATATGAATCTGAACCGGCTGCGTGAACTGGACGATCTCTTCGGGGGCCGCCTCTATACGCTGGCATCGAACAGCTACAACATTGCCCAGGCGACTCGCGAGGCGGACCTCGTGATTGGCGGCGTGCTGATTCCGGGCGCAACCGCGCCGAAGATTGTGACACGGGCCATGGTGGCGCAGATGAAGAAGGGCGCGGTAATTGTGGATGTGGCGATCGACCAGGGCGGTTGCGTGGAGACGGCGCGGCCCACATCGCATTCCAATCCCAGCTATACGGTGGATGGTGTGGTGCATTACTGCGTGACAAACATGCCGGGTGCGGTTCCGCATACTTCCACGCTCGCGCTCACGAACTCAACCTTTCCTTACCTGCTGCGGCTGGCGAATCTGGGCGCCCGCGAGGCGCTGCGCAAGGATGCGGGGCTGGCTGATGGACTCAACACCTGGATGGGGACGCTGACGCATCGGGGCGTGGCGGAGAGCCAGCAGCGTCCATGGACCGCGGCTGCGAACGTATTGGGCTAGAAGCAGCACTGGTAACGCAATTCCTTCTCCGCCTATAATCGCGGCATGTCTCCTGGGGGCGATCCACGGCGGCGTCTCATGGTCCTCCTGGGCCTTGGCGCCCTGCTCACCTTTGCCCTGCTCGGCGCGTTGCAGGCCTTCAATTTCCCCAACGTCAGATTCCTCAATCCTGAGACAGCAGGCGAAACCTTCGCCTTTACGGGACTGACGGTTTTTGTCTTCCTTCTGCTGGTGGCATTGCTGATTCTTCTGCTGCGCAACATTCTCAAGGTCTATGCGGACCAGAGCAGCAGTGCGCTAGGTGCGAGGCTCCGCACGCGCATGGTGTTGGGCGCGATGCTGATCGCTCTGACCCCTGCGGTCTTTATGTTCTTATTCAGCTTCGAGCTGATGAATCGCTCCATCGACCGCTGGTTTTCTCCCAACACCTCGGAACTGCGCGAGGATTCAACGCGCGTCGTGCTCGAATTGGCGCAGTATGTGACCGGCAACGCCCGCGGTGAGGCGGAAAGCATCGCCACATCCGGCGCGCCGGATGGCCCTCTCGATGCGCTGCAGAATACGCTGAGCGCCCATCGCATCACCCTCGACGGAGGGTTCGTGGTTGTCTACAACCGCGACCGCCAGGTGCTCGCGAGCTTTCTTGCGCCGGCGGAGTCGAATTCAATCAGCCTGGTTCCGTGGCTGCCGGAGAAGACCGGCGAGGGGGATGCGGTCGCTGCGATTCCTCTGCACGGTTCGCTGTCCGCAAGCTTGCTGACAGCGGCGCGGCGCAACGATGAACCTGTTATCCGGATTGGGAGCCTGGAATACGCGCTGGGTCTGGCTGTCACCGCATCGGGCAAGACCGTCGTGGCTGCGCTGCCCATGCCACAGGGGCTCAGCCAGACCACCACGCGTATCCGCGCAGGCGCTGCCGTCTACTGGAACCTGTTCCGCGCACGCAACAGCATTCGCAGCGTCTTCTTCCTCATGCTGCTGCTCATCACGGTGGTGGTGTTTTTCTCAAGCGTGTGGCTCGCTCTGTTTCTTTCCAAGCAGATTACGCGCCCCGTTGAGGCACTTGCAGATGCCATGGATGAGATCGCGGCAGGGAAATATGAGCATCGCGTGTCGCTGATCACCACCGGCGAGATGGCGGAGTTGGTTCGCTCTTTCAATCACATGGCCGCGGACCTGGACGCCAGCCGCAAGCTCGCGGAGAGTTCCTCTGCTCAACTGTCCACCGCAAACCTGGCGATTGAAGAGCGACGCCGCGAATTGGAGACAATTCTTGAGACCATTCCCAGCGGCGTGGTGACGCTGGATGCAGCGGGAACCGTGCTCCAGGCCAATCGCGCATTTGCCTCGTTTTGGGGCCAGTACGAAAACGAAGATCTTCGCGGGCAGAAGGTGGACAGCCTGCTTCCCGCCGAGAGTGCTGAAGATCTGGCGGGCGTGATCCGTCGCGGGCAGCGCATGGGCGCCGCATCAACAGAGATGGAACTGCATGTTCGCGGCCGCACCTTGCATCTTTCCGTCACCAGCGCCCGACTCGAGCTGGCACACGGCAAAGTGGGAACGGTTCTCGTGGTGGAGGATACTTCGGAGCTGTTGCGTGCGCAGCGGCAGACCGCGTGGAAGGAAGTGGCGCAGCGGGTTGCCCATGAGATCAAAAATCCGCTTACACCCATCGCGCTGTCAGCGGAACGGATCCGCCGCCACCTCGATCGCAACCAGCCGGATTCGCCGTCGATTATCCGCAAGTGCAGTGAAGTCATTCTCGGTTGCGTGGGAACCATGCGCACGCTGGTGGACCAGTTCTCTGCTCTGGCGCAGTTTCCTGCGCCGCAGCCGCGGGCGTGCGATATGAACGAGGTCGCCGAACAGGCCCTGGCGCTCTTTAGCGGCAGGCTGGAGGGCATTACCGTGCGCCGCAATCTGGAGCCGGGCTTGCCCATGGTGCTCGCCGATCCCGAAGCGATGCGCAGTGCGCTCGCAAACCTGATCGACAATGCAGCCGAGGCGATGCAGAGCAGCCTGCTGCGCGTGCTCTCCGTCAGCAGCTCCCTCTGCGAGGATGGCACGGCTGTTGAGGTTTCCGTCTCCGATACAGGCCACGGACTGACAGATGAAATTCGCGAGCGGCTCTTTCTGCCCTTCTATTCCACCAAGCAACGTGGCACCGGACTGGGTCTCTCAATTGCCGCAAAGATTGTGCAGGAACACGGAGGGTCGATCCGCGCAGAGAGCAATGCGCCCAAAGGTGCGCGCTTCCTCGTGAGGATTCCTCTGATGGAGAAGCCCGCCCAGCCCGTGCAGGATCAGGCAACGGCCGTGCCGGCAACGGAGGGCCGCCCATGAATCATGTGCTTGTGGTGGATGATGAGGCGGAGATCCGCACGTCGCTTCAGGAGATTCTCAGCGAGGAAGGCTATGCGGTGACCACGGCGGCGACGGCCGCTGAAGCACTGGTGCTCATCGAGGATGTGCCCTACGATGTGGTGCTGCTCGATATCTGGCTGCCCGACCGCGACGGGCTGGATGTGCTCGCGGACATCCACGCCCTTGCACCGGAGACGCGACCGGAGGTGGTGATTATCTCCGGCCACGGCACCATTGAATCTGCCGTGAAGGCGACCAAGCTCGGCGCGTATGACTTTCTCGAGAAGCCGTTGTCGCTCGATCGCACGCTTATTGTGCTGAAGAATGCCGTAGATGCCCGCCGTCTGCGCGCGGAGAATATCGAGTTCAAGCGCCAGTTTAGCGTGGGCTCCGTGCTGACGGGTGAAAGCATTCCCGTGAAGGCGCTGCGCCAGCAGATTCGCCTGATGGCGCCGACGAATGGCCGGGTTCTCATCTACGGCGAGTCGGGCACGGGCAAGGAGTTGATCGCGCGCGCCATTCACGCAGAGAGCCTGCGGCGCGAGCAGGTCTTTGTTGCGCTCAACTGCGCGGCGATTCCTGAAGCACACATTGAGTCTGAGCTCTTCGGCTACCGGCATGGGGCGCGCCCCGGCGGACCGCCGGAGCAGCGCGGCACGCTGGAGCGTGCCGACGGCGGCTCCCTCTTTCTGGATGAGGTTGGCGATATGAGCCTGAAGACGCAGGCCAAGGTGCTGAGCGCTCTGGACGAGCAGCTCTTTACGCCTGTCGGGGGAACGCAGCCCTTGCGCGTCGATGTGCGCCTCATCGCCTCAACCAACAAAGACCTGGAAGAGGAGATCACCAAAGGCAACTTTCGCGAGGATCTTTTCTACAGGTTGAACGTGGTGCCGTTCTTCGTGCCTCCGCTGCGGGAGCGCAAAGAGGACATCCCTCTGCTCGTCCGTGAATTCCTCGCGGAGTTTGGGCGTCAGTACGGGCGTCCGCGCATGGAGATCGGCGAAGATGCGCTGGAGACGCTGGCGCACTACCACTGGCCGGGCAATGTGCGTGAGCTCAAAAATGTCATTGAGCGGGTGCTTATCCTCAATCCGCGCACACTGCGCATCGAACGCAAGCACCTGCCGCCGTTGATGCACAAGGCGGCGACGCGCTCCACGGAGGATTTTTCCACGTTGCAGCAGGCGCGCGATGCCTACGAGCGCGATTACATCCTCAAGAAGATTGAAGAGGCGCGCAACAACGTGAGCCGCGCGGCAGAGCTGCTGGGCCTGGAGCGCAGCCACCTCTACCGCAAGATGAAAGCGCTTGGCATCAGCGTGCGGGAGTAAGCGCAAAACCGCTATTGCTGCTTGATTGCGGTCAGCGCGCCGGGATTGTCGCCGAGCACCGGATAGACGCGAAAGTCCCAGATGGACTGGCTGATCTGGCCGGGCTGCTGAATCTCAACCAGCGCATACTCGCCAATCTTCAGCGATTTTTCCGGCGTAATCTTCAGCCAGTGGTTGCCGGGCATCGCTTCGACGTGGACGGGAATCACCCAGTCCGCCGGTTGCGCAAGCCCGTGGGCGTCCAGATTCAGCGGCCCGATGTAGCGCACCGCCTGCCGTTCGTCCAGCTCCAGAATGACGAAGTTGGAGGATGCCGAGTGCGCTCCAAACTTCCCGTTCTGCACCTGTGAACTGTCCGTGTGTACCGTGAAGGCGTGGGTGGTGACGACGTCGCCTTTGTCTTCCGAGTCCAGTGCAGCAAATAGGACCGGATCGTTGACGTGCAGGTGAATATTCGCATGTTGACCGTCGAGCTCGATGTGCGTGCGCGCTCCCGCCAGCGGGTTCAAGGCATTGTCCCCATGGCGGCGCTTCCAGTCCAGCGGAAGGGCCAGAGGTTTCATCTCCACCAGTTCGGAGATACCCTGGAAGACATCGAGGACATAGATGCCGTCGGCGTCCGGCAGCTCCAGGCCGGGTGCAACCGTCGGCATGCGAAAGCGCTCATCGGCCCGTGCTTCGGCCTCTTCTTTGTCCAGCGCGGAAGCTTCTTTCATCGCGGGAGAGGCGTCATCGCTCAGGTTGCCGTGGTCCTGTTCCCACTTGCGCGTTGCCGTCCAGTCCACCAAGCTCACCGGCAGCTCTTCCCAGTCGCCGCCGCGGTCGAGCGAGATGTAACGTACGCGGTCACCCACAATCTTGTAGGTCCGAACCAGCTGGTAGCTTCCATCCTTCAAAATAAGCCGATGATTTGTGCCTGTGCCCGGAACCGGCTGCGGCATCGTGAGCGGAGCCTGGCTTTTGTGTTCGGTCGAAGTCTGCGCGCAGAGTTGTCCAGCCAGGAAAAGAGCTGCTGCAACGAGGACGATGCTGCTCGCAGGCCGGATTGGACCGAACTTGCACATTCCCAGACAGTTTAGACGTTCAGCGCAAGAGATTCGACCAGGAAATCGAGCGGAAAATTACGACACCGGCGTAACCTTCGCTATCATTTTTCATCTAAAACCTGTGTATTCTGAACGAGAGGGCTGATTTGTTCGCCGTGAATCCAGTGCGAAGGGGAAGTGATGCTGCATCAAGGCGATGGGCCTTTGCGGCATGCGCGGTTATTTGCCTCGCGCTGGTTGTTCTCGTCAGCTTTGCGCAGGTTGCGCACATCCATTCGACGGCGACCGACCAGGACCATTGCCCGCTCTGCATTGTTTTGCATTCGGCAGTGCCCATGGCCACGGCTGTGGCAGTGCTCCTCCTGATGCAGATTGCGGAGCGTACCCCGGTCTTTGAGCAGCGCGCAATTCCGCTCCTCTGGCGCATCCAGCTCTTCACCCGTCCTCCGCCTTTCCTCCGCTAGGCATCTTCGCTTCTGTCTTTGGCTGCTCCATGCGCGCTCGCGCTGGATGAGCCAACCTTTTTATCGAAGATCGCGACTGAAGCACAGGAAATCTGCCGGCCGACCCAGCCGGCGAACGCTTCAGACATTGGACACAAACCCATCGGAGGCAAGTACATGCCGTTACAGCACGGCACGATTCATCGCATTCTCGTCGCCATTCTCGCGCTGAGCCTCGCGCTCGGCGCGCAGGCAGCGCAGAATGGCAATGCCGGTCCGGTGCATGGCACTGTCACCGACCCCACGGGCGCCGTAATCCCCGGTGCAACGGTCGAGATTTCCAGCGCGATCAGCGGACTGAAGCGCAGCGTGACAACCGACGCCACAGGCCAGTTTGGCATCGGCAGCGTGCCTTTCAACAACTATCGCCTGACCGTATCCGCGACGGGATTCTCCGCTTTGACGCAACATGTCACCGTCAACTCGTCGATCGGCCTCTCGCTCAATCTTGTGCTGCAAGTGGAGGCGACAGCGTCCACCGTGACCGTGCAGGCTACCGGCGATCTGATTGAAGACGACCCTACCTTCCACACCGATGTGGAGCGCGACCAGTTCATGAAGGTACCGCTGGAAAGCCAGTCCTCTTCACTCAGCTCGCTCGTAACCCTCACCACGCCGGGCGTCTCGGCAGACTCGAACGGCCTCTTTCATGGCCTGGGCGACCACGCTTCCAATTCTTTCTCGGTCGATGGACAGTCCATTTCAGACCAGCAGAGCAAGGTTTTTTCCAACCAGCTACCTTCCAATTCGATTCAGTCCATTCAAGTCATCTCCGGCGCGCCGCCAGCCGAGTTTGGCGATAAGACGAGCCTCGTGATCGTGGCGACCACGCGCTCGGGGCAGGGCGTGACGAAGCCGACCGGCAGTATCAATAGCTCCTATGGATCCTTCGGTTCCGCAGCCGGTGGATTCGATCTGTCGTACGGCAAGGACACCTGGGGCAACTTCCTTGAAGCGGATGCACTGAACTCGGGCCGTTTTCTCGATCCGCCGGAGTTTGCCGTCTTTCACGACAAGGGCAACGAAGAGAATTTCTTCGACCGCATCGACACGACCATCAACGCCACAAACTCCGTGCATCTGGACATGAACTACAGCCGCTCCTGGTTCCAGACGCCGAACGCTTACGACAACGTGAATGTGCAGAACGTGCTCAGTGGCGGCACGGCGGCGCAGCCGGTCTTCGGCAATGTGGGCAACGCGGACCAGCGCTCGAAGATTGGCACCTTCAACGTGGCACCGACCTACACATGGATTATCAGCAACGATTCCGTGCTGAATCTGGGCGCGTTCGCGCGAAAAGACATCTACAACTACTTCCCAAGCGGCAACCCGCTGGCCGATCTCGGGCCGGCCAACCTGCAGACGTCTTCCATCGCGCAGATTCGCACGCTGCTGAACACGGGCGTTCATTCCGATCTGACCTACACGCGGGGTATCCAGAACTTCAAGGCTGGTGTGCAGTATCAGCAGACATTCCTGCGGGAGAGCGACTCGCTCGGCATTGTGGAAGCGACGTATAACTCACCCTGTATGGATATGAATGGCAATCCGCTGCCGGGCTATTCCTCGCAGCAGGACTGCACGCCAAACGGCGTCCTCCCCAATCCGAATTTTCAGTCCGTGCTGCGCGGGTATGACATTACCCGCGGAGGGTCGTCATACTTCTTTCTCGGCCGTACCGACGTAAAGGAGCTGGCCCTCTATATCGAAGACCAGATCAAGGCAGGGAATTGGAACTTTAATCTCGGATTGCGTGAAGATCTCTATAACGGCCTGACGCAGGCCAACCAGACCGAACCACGCGTGGGCATTGCCTACAACGTGAAGCCGACGAGCACGGTGCTGCGTGTCTCCTATGCACGCACGCTGGAAACGCCCTTCAATGAGAATCTAGTTCTCTCCAGCCAGGGCTGTCTGAGTGCCGTGCTGGCCCCGCTGCTCAACTGCACGCCCGGTGTCTCCGGCATTCTGCAGCCGGGTTTTCGCAATGAGTTCCACGCCGGATTTCAGCAGCAGGTTGGCTCCAAGGTCGTCGTGAGCGGCGAGTACATCTGGAAGTACACGCACAACGCATTCGATTTCGCGGTGCTGGGAAATACGCCCATCACATTCCCGATTGACTGGCACAACTCGAAGATTCCGGGCTACGCGCTGAATGTGGAAGTGCCGCAGGTGCACAACTTCAGTGCATATGCCGTCATGTCATCGGTCGCTGCGCGCTTCTTCCCGCCGCAGGTTGCCGGCGCCGGTTCAACCGTGGGCAAGACCGGCCTGCCCTTCCGCATCGATCACGACGAGAAGTTCAATGAAACCACGCACGTGCAATACACGCTGCCCGGCGGCAAATTCGTCAAGGGCTTCTGGGGCGGTTTCAACTGGCGCTTTGATTCGGGCGCAGTCGCAGGCTCCACGCCGTGCTTTGGCACCAACGATCCCAACACGCCGTGCCTCAACAGCTCGACTACGCTCAACGGCCAGCCCGCCGTCGCCATGGTCGACACCAACATTGCGCCCTCCGTCAATCCCGTCACCGGAGCGCCCGTCTACCTGCCGCTGACGGCCGATGAAGAATTTCAGGCACGGCTGGAATGCAACGGCGTCCGCGCCACGCCGACGACACCGCTTCCATCTGTTTGCCCTGCGAACGAACTGAGCTCGAGCTTGATCAACATCCCCGCACCAGGCATGGGCAACAACGACAAGAACCCGCAACGCATCGCGCCGCGCAATCTCTTCGACCTCTCTCTCGGTAAAGAGAACATCTTCCATGCCGACCGCTACAAGTTCGACCTGGATCTGACCGCGGTCAACGTGGCGAACCAGTACGCGCTCTACAACTTCCTCTCCACCTTCAGCGGCACTCACTACGTCACTCCGCGCGCGATGACGGCCAAGATTACGATGAACTTCTGAGGCAAGAGCCCAGGGTCGGCATTGGTGAGAGCGAAGGGCGTGGGCCTGTTTCACTTCTCACTGTCTAGAACCTTCATCTGGTTGGAGTCGTAGCGCGTGCCGGCCACTGCCTCCGCCGAAACCTCCGCTTCGAGCGCCGCGATCTCAGCCGGTGTCAGCCTCACCTCCAGCGCCTTCAGTGTTTCGGCAAGCTGCGCCTGCGTCCGTGCACCCATCACTGGAACAATCGTCTTGCTCTTTGCCATTACCCATGCCGTTGCCAGTTGTGCTGCGGTCACGCCCTTGTCCGCGGCCAACTTCTTCAAGCGGCCCACCAGTTGTTCATTCCTGGCGCGGTTCTCACCCTGGAATCGCGGGAAGTGGCCACGAATATCGCTCTTGGCCGTCGGCCGCGACCCCGTCAGCAGTCCGCGCGAGAGCACGCCATAGGCGGTCACTCCAATGCCCAGTTCGTCGAGCACAGGGAAGATCTTTTTCTCCGGTCCCCGACTCACCAGCGAGTACTCAATCTGCAGATCCACAATCGGATGCACCGCTGCTGCGCGCCGGATCGTCTCCGGTCCCATCTCCGACAGGCCGATGTGGCGCACGTAGCCTGCCTCCACCATGCGCTGGATTGCGCCGATGGTGTCCTCGATAGGCACCTGCGGGTCCAGCCGTGAGGGGCGGTAGATGTCGATGTATTCCACGCCCAGCCGCCTGAGCGAGTAGGCGAGCGCGGTCTGCACGGCTGCCGGGCGGGCGTCATAGCCAAGCCATACTCCGCTGGGGCCGCGTTGCGCGCCAAACTTGACGCTCAGCAGCACGTCTTCGCGCTGAAAGCGAAGCGCCTTGGCGAGCAGCATCTCGTTGTGCCCCATGCCGTAGAAGTCGCCCGTATCAAGCAGGTTCACCCCCGCGTCGATTGCGGCGTGGATCGTCGCCAGGCTCTCCGGCTCATCGGCGGGGCCGTACATGCCGCTCATGCCCATGCAGCCCAGGGCAATCGGAAAGACCGCCGGACCGCTTTTCCCCAGTTTGCGCCGCTCAGCAAGCACCGCTGTCGTCATCGTGGTCGCTCCCTTTCACCGAGCATCCTAGGCCCGCCGCCGCCAACCGGCAAGGGGCCTTTGTGATGCCCTCAAATGTGCGCTGTTTTCCACACCGTGGATGTGTTGCATATCACTCAGACTCGTGGTCCGCGGCACCGCATCTTATTGTTGGAAAAGAAGATTTGCAGAGTGTGATGCGTCTTGTTTGGCAACGCGTAAATTTCCGGTTCACTTCACCCGCGCATCTCTGCCATACTTGACTGTGCCCACCTGGTTCGGCCAATCAGCACATTCCAATAGTGAGGTTGCAGCGATGTCGGCAAAGTATGTCTTTGTGACGGGCGGAGTTGTGTCCAGTTTAGGCAAGGGACTTGCGGCAGCCTCCATCGGCTGCCTGCTGGAGAGCCGCGGCCTCCGCGTCAACATGATGAAGTTCGACCCGTACCTCAACGTGGATCCCGGCACCATGTCGCCGTTCCAACACGGCGAGGTCTTCGTCACGGACGACGGCGCTGAGACCGACCTGGACCTCGGGCACTACGAGCGCTTCACCCATGCGCCGCTCTCACGCGACAATAACCTGACTACGGGCCGCATCTACGAGCAGATCATTTTGAAGGAGCGCCGCGGCGACTATCTCGGGAAGACCGTCCAGGTCATTCCCCATGTCACCAACGAGATTAAGAACGCCATGCGCAAGGTAGCCGCCAACGGCGCGGATGTGACTATCGTCGAAATCGGCGGCACGGTTGGCGACATCGAATCGCTGCCATTCCTTGAAGCCATTCGCCAGATGCGGCAGGAGCTGGGCCGCGAGAATACTATCTTTATCCATCTCACGCTGGTACCGTGGATCGCCGCGGCGCAGGAGCTGAAGACCAAGCCCACACAGCACTCCGTGAAGGAGCTGCTCTCCATCGGCATCCAGGCCGACATCCTGCTCTGTCGGTCTGACCATCACCTGGGCCGTGAGATGAAGCAGAAGATTGCCGCCTTCTGCAACGTGGAGGAGCGCGCCGTGATTGGCGCCGCCACCGTGCCCACGATCTATGAAGTGCCGCTCCACTTCGCCGCGGAAGGACTCGACGCTCTCATCCTCAAGTATCTCCACAAGGAAGCGCCCGAAGCCGACATGAGCCAGTGGAAGGAGCTTGTCGATCGCTGCCGCCATCCGCACGACGAAGTCTCCATCGGCATTGTCGGCAAGTATGTGGAGTATGAGGACAGCTACAAGTCGCTCAAGGAGGCGCTGACCCACGGCGCCATCGCCCACCAGCTCAAGCTCAAGGTTACCTGGATTGAAGCCGAGGGCCTCGAATCGAAGACGCCGGACGACCGCAGCTATGAATCGCAGCTCGAAGGCTTCGACGGCATCCTCGTGCCCGGCGGCTTTGGCAAGCGTGGCATCGAAGGTATGCTCAACGCCATCCGCTACGCGCGCGAGAAGCAAGTGCCCTACTTTGGCATCTGCCTCGGTATGCAGACCGCGTGCATCGAGTTCGCGCGCAACGTCTGCGGGCTCAAGGATGCCAACTCCAGCGAGTTCGATCCCGCAGCGCAGCACCGCATCATCTATAAGCTGCGCGAACTACTCGGCGTGGAAGAGATGGGCGGCACGATGCGCCTCGGTGCGTGGACCTGCATCCTGCAGGAGGGCACGCTGGCGCACCGCGTCTACGGCAAGAGCGAGATTAGCGAGCGCCACCGCCATCGCTACGAGTTCAACCGCGAATACGAACCGCTGCTGACCGGCGCCGGATTGCAAATCAGCGGCACCACGCCCGATGCAACCTATGTGGAGATCGTCGAGATTCCAAGCCACCCTTACTTCATCGGCTGCCAGTTCCACCCTGAGTTCAAGTCCAAGCCGCTCGAACCGCATCCGCTCTTCCGCGAGTTCATCGTGGCCAGTTACAAGAACCGGCAGGTACGAGCGGGCCAGCAGGCGTCTTCGGATGCCATACCCTCTCGCGCATAAGACTCTCTGACTTGGATCGCGCCGCAGGACAGCCTCCTGCGGCGTTCCCGTTTGTCCCCCATTCGGCGGGCAATTTCTCTCTCTGCTTATTTCATAAGTCTCTTGCGCCGCTTGGGTTTCCCGCGCTCCCCGGTCCACATAGACCCAAGTTGGCTATTGACAACAATTTCACGCCGGGCCTATTGTTGCTTCGTTTTTTGCACGGAGGGCTCCACATGATATCGCACTTTGAACTTCAGCCCGGAGCGGGTGAATTGCAGGGGCTGGCGGAGCAGTACTGGGCCAAGGCTGGTGAAAAGGAAAAGGAGTCGGAAGCGGCAGCGTACGAGGCTGGCGCGGCGATCCGCAACGGGGAGCATTCGCTCTCCAATCTCGAAGCCATCGTCCGCTGGAAGTCCGAGCGGGTGGTGCACTACCTCATCGCCAATAGTGGCGAGAAGATCCGTCACGCGCTGCGGGTAGCAGCTTCGCCCAGCTCGTCGGTGCAGGATGCGGTTGGCGCGCTGACCGCTCTGCACGGCGTCGATCTGCCCATTGCGTCGGCGATTCTGGCAGCCATCTTTCCTGAGAGATACGCTGTGCTCGACTTCCGCACGCTCGATGCGCTCGGCCACGCCCGCCACGACGTGGACTTCTACGCCGAGTATGTGGCCTTCTGCAATCGGCTCGCCGCCGGAGGAATGGTGCAGCCGCAGGACAACCTGCCCGGCCCCACGCCCCTGCACGCGCTCGAACGCGCTCTCTGGGAGTGGTCGCGCAAGCATGCCAATGGAGGCCACTCCTAGGGCGGTTCCATCATTCTTGTGGCCTGTTCGGTTGCGCGCAGAGTCGTATGTTCCTGAGGGAAATGCCACCCAAGGGCCGTGGCTCCGTGCTTCAGCGATTGCGGAGCCGCTGTCGCATTCCTTGCACTCTGCGCTGGGGGGAAGCTTGGCGTCTCCTCCGGCGCGATAGAATCGCACACGTGAGCCACACATTCGAGATAGGTCCTGTGCATGTCGGCGATGGGAGTCTCTTCCTCATCGCCGGGCCGTGCGTCATCGAGTCGGAAGCGCATGTGCGCCGCATGGCAGAAGCCATCCAGCGCATCGCCAGCGACCTCGGCATTCCCTACATCTTTAAAGCCAGCTACGACAAGGCCAACCGCACCAGCGTCAAGAGCTTTCGCGGCCCCGGACTGAAAGAGGGTACGGCAATCCTCGGGCGTCTCGCCAAAGACACCGGCCTGCCCGTGCTGACCGACGTGCATGAGCCCGGCCACTGCGAAGCCGCGGCGGAAGCCGTAGACGTGCTGCAGATTCCGGCCTTCCTCTGCCGCCAGACTGACCTGCTCGTCGCTGCGGGCAAGACGGGCCGCGCCGTCAACATCAAGAAGGGACAGTTCGTTGCGCCGTGGGACATGATTCATCCGGTCGAGAAAGTCCGCTCCACGGGAAACGAGCGTGTCTTCCTCACCGAGCGCGGCGCCAGCTTCGGCTACAACACGCTGGTGGTGGACTATCGATCGCTGCCGGTGATGCGCAAAATGGCGCCAGTTGTTTTCGATGGCACGCACTCCGTGCAGCAGCCCTCGGCGGCGGGCGGCGTCAGCGGCGGCCAGCCGGAGTTCATCCCGCTGCTTGCCCGCGCTGCCGTGGCCGCCGGCATCGATGGCCTCTTCCTTGAGGTCCACGACGACCCGAAGAATGCCAAATCCGACGGCGCGAATGCGCTGGACCTGAAGCTGCTCAAGCCGCTGCTGGAGCGGCTGCTGGCCATTCATATGGCAGCTCAGCCGTAGCGCGAGCGCCAGAATCCGGTTGTGACTGCTACCATGACCGCATGATGCAACACTCGTGCCGAAGCGCACTCTGCGCCTTTGCTGCATTCAGTCTTCTGCCGACGGTATTCTGTGGGACCAACAGCCCGCTGTACGCACAGGCCGCGCAGAGCGCAACGTCTTCCGACCACGCCCAGATTGCCGACGTTCTTCGCGGCCTCAATCGCGGCCGCATGATCGGCCAGGTTGCCGTCTCTCCCGACGGCAAGCGCATTGCCTGGATTGACCCGGAGAGGGAGAAGGCCGAGATTCGCGTCGCTCCTGTCGACGACCTCGCCGCCAGCTTGCGTGTGACGGCTGCCGCCAAGCCCGACCAGCACTGCGAGGAGAGCGAGCCCGCGTGGGCGCCCGACTCGGCATCCCTCGCCTTTTTCTCGGACTGCGCCGCGCCGGGCGCGCAGGCGGACCTCTATCTCTCTCGCCTCGACGCGAAGCCCGTGCGTCGCCTCACCGCGCTGAACGGCTATGTGCACGAGGCGGCATTTTCTCCCGATGGGAAGAAGATCGCCTTCCTCTATGTGGAGGGAGCCACGCGCCCGGCGGGTGCGCTGGCTGCCATGAAGCCGTGGTCCGGCGTCATGGGCGAAGACAACATCGAGGTGCAGCGGGTTGCCGTGGCGAGCGTGGATGCGGCCCAGCCAGCCGCGCCGGAGCAGGTGACACCCGCCACTCTGCATGTGTATGAGTTCGACTGGCGGCCCGACTCGAATGGACTGGCTTACATCGCCGGCGACCCGCCCGGTGAAAATAACTGGTGGGTGGCGAAGCTCTACACACAGCCCCTCGGCTCCGCGCCGCAGGCTATTCTTGCGCCCCCTGAAGTTGCCGGTCCGCTCCACGGCTTGCAGATCGCCGTGCCACGCTGGTCGCCGGATGGAAAAGTCATCGCGTTTATCGGCGGCCTGATGAGCGATCAGGGCTCGACGGGCGGCGACGTGTGGGTGGTGAGTGCCGCGGGCAGCGTGCCGAGAGACATCACGCAGGGGCGGCCGACTTCGCCTGCGTGGGTGGAGTGGCAGGACAATGAGCATTTGTTTGTGACGGAGCTGGCTGGCGGCAACAGCCAGTTGATTCGCTATAGATTGTCCGGCGACAGGACCGGCGACGGGCCTGTCACTTTCGGCTCGCCCATCTTCAGCATTCCGGGTAGCGTGGGCGACGGCCGCATGCGGATGAGTCTCTCCGCCACAGCCGACCACTCAATGTTTATCTTTACTGCCAGCACGTTGGATCGCGCGCCGGAGATCTACGGGGCAAAGCCGGGCACCGTCATGACTTCAGGCCTCGAGGGCGTGATGCAGCTCTCCCATCTCAACGAGGGCGTGGAGCCGGCGTGGGGCAAATCTGTGTCGCTCTCGTGGAAGAGCGATGCGTTTCGCGTACAGGGTTGGCTGCTGCTGCCGAAGGACTATGACCCGGCGAAGAAGTATCCCCTCATCGTGGAAGTCCATGGAGGCCCGGCAGCCGCCGTGATGTCGCGCTGGGGCGCGGGCGGCGGTCTCAGCCCCGGAGCGTTTTCCGCGCTCGGATACTTCGTTCTGCAACCCAATCCGCGGGGCAGCTTCGGCCAGGGCGAGGCCTTTACGCAGGCCAATCGCAAAGACTTTGGTTACGGGGACCTGCGCGACATCCTCGCCGGGGTGGACGCAGTGGAGGTGAAGTACCCTATCGACCCGAACCGCGTCGGCATCACCGGATGGAGCTACGGCGGCTTCATGACCATGTTCGCCGTCACCCAAACGCAGCGCTTCAAGGCGGCTGTCTCCGGTGCGGGCCTGTCCGACTGGCTGAGCTACTACGGCGAAAACTCCATCGACCAGTGGATGATCCCGTACTTCGGGGCATCGGTGTACGACGACCCGGCTGTCTATGCCAAAAGCTCGGCCATCAACTACATCAAACAGGCGCACACGCCCACGCTGGTCGTCGTCGGCGATCGCGACGGCGAGTGCCCGGCGCCTCAGTCCTTCGAGTTCTGGCATGCGCTGCGCGACGAGCATGTGCCCACCCAGCTCGTGGTCTATCCCAACGAGGGGCACGGGTTTGCGAGCCCGGCACACCGCCGGGACGTGATGGAGCGGGCCGTGGACTGGTTTGCGCACTACATGCCGGCGACTCAGTAGTTCTGGCGGGTGTGCTCGCCATCGCTTCGCCCGGACGTCTATCTGACAAAATGCTAAAGACGGGGAGTGCCGGGGCGGTGCAGCGCGAAGAGCCTGCCCTGTTACACTTGGCATTGGAGAAAAACAGCGTATCGGGCAGTCTGCCGGGTTGACCCCAAGGGCCATCAGACCGGTTTGCGCGCACGGTGCAGGGTGGTTTTCTGTACCGGCTTTC
>JAGWML010000008.1 GCA_028873155.1 Acidobacteriota bacterium | reverse complement strand
AGCAAGCTCAGGCGGTCAGCATCCCATCTCCGATAAAACTCGTCCAACTCCGTTTGCTGAGCCCGCTCGAACGGAAGTTCACGTAGTAAACGGCCAAGGTTATAGAACTCTTCGCTTTGCTCAGATTCCATTCTTAGGTGCTGAACGCTTTCACGATCCAAAATTGACTCCGGATCCGCGCTGAATTGTATCTTTGGTCGCTGCGACGACAGGTGGTTCAGTACTTCCGAATTACCCTCCATCACGTGACCGTCAACTTGATCAACTTCGTGATAGAGTTCAATGGCTGCATTCTCGAGAAGATATGAGGTTTCGGCAGCCGAAATCGACTCAGCCATTGTCCTTGCACTTTCAAGAAGCACGTCTCGAACCACGAAGGTCAGGATGACGATCAGGAATCCGGCCGTGACGAAGAACCTCTCGTATCGTTTCAGTTTGCGAATACTTCGATGCGAAAATCTCACCTTGGCCTCCACTTGCTGGGTTGAAGAACTCGTCAGAATTCTACCGGCAAAGAGACCTACCGTTTTCTGCACGGTCGTTATCTATTGGCCTAAATCTCATTTGCACCAGTCAGCTTTGACAGGTGCGCAGACAAAGCCATTGAGGATACTCAGAGATTGATTTCATCCCCGCCGCACTTCCGCGGCGATGCGGCGCAACTCTGGCAGCACCGCGCCCAATGCGGCGGGCTCTGCATTGCGTCGGCCCAGGGCAAAGTAGACGGCGCGGTAGTGGCGATAGAGCTGCTCATAGACCGCAGCTGCTTTTGGATCAGGCTCGACCGTGCGCAGCGGCAGACAGACCGCTGCCTGCGCCTCCTCGATGGTCTTGAATGCGCCGGCTGCGAGCAGAGCGATGATGCCCGAGCCAAGACTGGTGGGTACGCCTGCGGGCACGAGCACAGGCTTGTTGAGAACATTCGCGTAGACGCGGTTGAGCACTTCACTTTTTTGCGGAATGCCCCCGGCGTTAATCACGCGATCGACGCGCACGCCGTGTTCGGCCATGCGCTCCAGGATGATGCGCGTGTGAAAGGCCGTGCCTTCGATTGCGGCAAACAGTTCATCCTGCGCAGTGTGGATGAGGTTCCAGCCGAGCGTGACGCCGCCGAGTTCGGGATTGACGAGCACGGTACGATCGCCGTTGTCCCAGCTCAGGCGCAGCAGACCGGTCTGCCCAGCTTTGTAGGCGTCGAGACCCTCGGACAACGCGGCAACCGTAGTTCCGGCGCGCTTTGCCACCGCGTCGAAGATGTCGCCCGTGGCGGAAAGCCCTGCTTCGATGCCGGTGTAAGCCGGATGCACGCTGCCCGGTACAACGCCGCAGACACCGGGAACGAGTTCGGCTTCTTTCGCCATGGCGATGATGCAGGTGGAGGTGCCGACGACATTGACCACATCACCCTCGCGGATGTGCGAACCGATTGCGTCCCAGTGCGCGTCGAAGGCTCCAACGGGGATGGGAATACCAGCGGTGAGACCCAGCTTGTCTGCCCACTCGGCGGAGAGATGTCCAGCGAGATGGTCGCTGGTCAGGTAGTCACCACCCATCTTCTCCCGCACGCCTTTGAGCAGCGGATCGACTGCGACGAGGAACTCTTCGGGCGGAAGGCCGCCCCACTTGGGGTTCCACATCCACTTGTGGCCCATGGCGCAGACGCTGCGCTTGAGGCCGGCCACCGTGCGAACGCCGCACAGCGTAGCCGCAACCATGTCGCAGTGCTCGAGCGCCGTCACAAACTGGTTGCGCTTCTCCGGATTGTGGCGCAGCCAATGCAGCAGCTTGGCAAACCCCCACTCGTGGGAGTAGACGCCGCCGCACCAGTCGATGCCTTCAAAGCAGAGCGCGTGCGCCTTCTGCGTAATCTCCTCGGCCTCGGAGTGTGCGCGATGGTCGCACCAGAGATAGTAGTCGTCGAGCGGCTCAAGGCCCTCGCCGACGGGAATGACGCTGGAGCCGGTGGTATCGAGCGCGATAGCGCGCACCTCAGTGCCGGCGATACCGGTCGTGCGCAGCACCTCGCGAGTGGCCTCGGCGAGGGCGCGCATCTGGTCGGCGTGGGATTGCGTGGCAAAGTCGGGGTCCTCGCGCCGGCGATGCAGAGGATAGGACGCAGAAGCGGTGCCGATGGGCCCCTTGACGCTCTCGACCAATGTGACACGCACGCTGAGGGTGCCGAAATCGACTCCGGCGACGATGGCCATGGAAGCCTCCAGTAAACGCTTTCTTGAAGCGCTTTCAGAGTACACCATCGCCCGGATTGCGTGGCAAGCCGCGCGGCGGAACGGCTACTTTTTGGGAACCGGCTCGAGCTTTGTCAGTCGCGCCAGCAGGCCAGAGGCCTGTGTGGATGGGGAGGCAGGTGGGGCGGGCTTTGGTGCTTTCGCGGGAAGGTCTGCAGGAGGCTGCCCGGATTGAGCCACCTGCGGCGGATTGCCTGCGGGGACTGCCGGCGGTCGCGGTTGGGCAGGCGGGCCGTCGACCGTCTGTGCGCCTGTCAGATTTGGCAGTGGCGACGAAGCGTTTTTGACGAGGATCGAGATGCGCCGGTTCGACGGGTCATATGGATTGCTTTTGACGCGCAGCATCTGGTCGGCGTAGCCGCGCACCTGCGTCACCTGATCCTGTCGCACGCCGCCGGCTTGCAGCAGGCGGCGTGCGGCGTTAGCGCGGTCGGCGGAGAGCTCCCAGTTGCTGTAGCCCGTGTCCTGCGAGTAGGGGGCGGCGTCTGTGTGGCCCTCGATGAGCAGATCGTTGGGCAGCGTCTTGAGTTCACTGGCCAGCAGCGCCAGCAGTTCCTGCCCGCTCGCGCTCAGCCGCGCGCTGCCGCTCTCATAGAATGTTCCGTTTTTCGTCTCCAGCAGTTCGATCCGCAAGCCTTCAGGCGTGATGGTGATCTCGATCTGCTTCGAGAGCTTTTCGAGTTCCTTGCGCGCGCGGATCTCGGCTTCGAGCTTTTTCTTGAGCTTCTGCAGCGCGTCGGATCGCTCCTGTTCCACCGTGATGCCGTTGCCGTTCATCGTGGTTCCCAGCAGGTTGGCGGTGCCTTTGGGATCGTTGAAGTATCCGGCGACGGCCTTCTTGATCTTGTCGCTGGAGTTCATCAGCCAGAGCACGATGAACAGGGACATCATCGCGGTCACGAAGTCGGCATAGGCCACTTTCCAAGCGCCGCCGTGATGGCCGCCGTGGCCGCCCTTCTTCTTCACAATCACGATCGGCTGGGTCTTGGCACTCGACATCTATCCGTCTCCTTCGATTGCGCTAGGCCGCAGCCGCCTCGGCAGTGTGGTTCTTGCAGGCCTTTTCCATCTCGTCGAAGCTGGGGCGCACGTGCGCTGGAATCGCGCGGCGGCCCATTTCGATGGCAATCATCGGCGCAGAGCCCTTGAGGAACGACAGCAGCAGGACGCGCAGAACATGGAGGTAGCTGTTGTGCTCCTCGGCTGTCTTGCTCATGTTCGAGCTGAGCGGCCCCACCACGCCGTAGCACATGAGAATGCCGAGAAATGTGCCCACCAGCGCCGCAGCCACCTTGTGCCCAATCTCTTCGGGAGGGCCACCCAGCGCGCCCATGGTAATGACCACGCCGAGCACGGCGGCAACAATGCCGAGCCCGGGCAGCGCATCGGCAACCGTGGAGAGTGCGCTGATGGGCTGCGTGGCGTCGTGATGATGCACCTCCATATCAAGCTCCATCATCTGGTCCATGTCGAAGGGCTCCACGCCGCCGGTGATCGCCATGCGCAGCGTGTCGCAGACGAAATCGCGCGCGTGATGGTCTTTGAGAAACTCGGGATAGTTCTTGAAGATGACGCTCTCCTGCGGCTTTTCGACGTCCATCTCCACGCTGAGCAGGCCCTCTTTGCGAACCTTGTTGAGGAACTGGTACATCATCTTGAGCGTGCTCAGATAGCGCGGCTTGCCGAACTTCGAGCCGGTCATGATTCCGGTGAGACCGCTGACAATGCCTTTGAGGATGTGCATGGGATTGGCGGTGAGCAGCGTGCCCACGGCCGCGCCGCCGAGAATGAGGAGCTCCGCCGGCTGGATGAGAACCTGAATGTGCCCCTTCTCCATGAGAAAGCCGCCGATGACTGCGCCAAAGACCAGAAGAATGCCTACGATCGCGAACACGACTGCCTCCCCGGCGCCACCGTCACATGATTGCCACCCGCATGCAGGCTCGAAAACATGGCGGCCTTGGCCCGCTCGAGAAGGCTGACCAGCATCTCGTCCGGTTGCGCCTGCGCGACGCCCGCGCTGATGGTGAGTGAGATTCTGTCGCCCCACCAGCGAAACTCTGTCGTACGAGCCACACCGGCGAGCGCCTGGCCGCGCGCGTGCGCCGCTACCGAAGGCGCATCCAGACCCGTATCCGGGGCCAGCACCAGAAACTCGTCTTCGCCCCACCGGCCCAGTTCTTCGCCAGGATGCAGTCCGCCCGCCAAGGTGCGTTGCATGCGGTCCATCATGGCATCGCAGGCTCTGGCACCGTGGGTTCGCCGGAGATCATGCGCCTGATCCACCATGAGCCAGATCAGCGCCAGGCCCGCGCCGCCTTGCATACATTCTTCGAAGCGTTCGGTGAGGCGAATTTCCAGTTGCGCCTGCGCCTCGTCCATCTCCTGGCTGGGTCCAGATTCACCACGGGGCAGCCCCTCGACGACTTCCGCAGGATGGAAGAGCACAGCGATTCCGATGCGCTCGCCCAGTTCGTCCCGCAGGACAAGGCGCCGCGCCGCCACCGCGAGATCGCTGCCGAGCTTGTGCTGTCCATGCACGAGCGACGCGCGGGACGCGGTCGGACTGTGCAACTGGCTGACCTCATCCCAGGCGACGCCTCCGTGGACCAGTTGCTCCAGCGCCCATGGCGTGCTGCGCCCTACCATCTCGATTCCGCCAAATCCAGTCATGGTCTCGGCGGCCCGGTTCCAGAAGAGAACCTGCCCGGCAGCATCCAGCAGAGCAACCCCCTCGGGATGCGCCTCCAGCGCCGCTTCCATCAGTTCCACGCGACCGGACATGCAGAAACCTCGTCCTGCTTTTCATCGGCAGCAATGAAGTCAACTTCAGACTCTGCGCGAAGACGTGCGCATTGGAGCATTCTTAACAAATCTGCTTGTGGTGCAGGCGATGGAGAGATGGTCGCGATAGGAGAAGTAGAGCGTGGCTGCAGTCTAATTTTGCTAGGCGGGCCGCTCGGGCGAGTCAGGCGCGCTCATCGGCAGCCGCACGATAAAGCTCGTCTTGCCGGGACTGGAGTCGACGTCGATTGTGCCGCCGAAGTTCTGCGTGACGATGCGGTGGACAATCTCGAGGCCGAGACCGGTGCCCTTGCCCTGCGGCTTGGTGGTGAAGAAGGCGTCGAAGATGCGGGGCAGCACTTCGGCGGGAATGCCCTCGCCGTGGTCGGTGATGCTCACAGCAATCCGGCCTGGTTCATTCCAGGTGGCGATCTCCAGCTTTGCCTGAGCGGGGGACGCGTCCACAGCGTTGTCGATGAGGTTGGTCCACACCTGGCTGAGCGCCGTGCCGCGGGTCTGGATCTTCGACGGTGAAGCCGAGAAGCTCTTGACTGCCTCAATCTGCTTGACGCGCACCTTGTGGCCGAGCATGGTGAGCGTGCTTTGCAGGCTCTCGTGCACGTCGAGTTCCCGGCACTGGGAGCGCTCATCGTAGGCAAATTTCTTGACGGCCATCACCAGTTCGCTCACGCGCGAGATGCTGTCTTCGATGGAGCAGACGAGCCAGACGCTGGAGGCCAGCGCGCCGAGCCAGTTCAGCGCGTCAGAGAACGCCGGCCTGTCGAAGTACGCGCGTGCGCACTCAAGTTCATGGCGGTCATACTGCATGGCCACGAGCGTGGGCGCAATGGAGTGCGCGTTTTCCACGCCCGCCTCCGCAAGCCACTCGGCCATGGACTCTTCCGCATCGGCTTGCTCGATACTGCTCATAGCCGCCATTTTGCAGCCGCTCAGCGCATGTTCGAGCAGGCCGCGGATGCATTCCAACTGTTCCGCGCTCTTGGGCTGGTCGGTCATCCGCAAGCTCAACTTCTGGAGCCGCATCAGGTTCTCACGCAACTGGGATGCGGCCCGCTTGGCCGCGGTGCCTGGATTGTTCAGCTCGTGCATCAGGCCGGCCGCGAGGGTGCCCAGCGAAATGAGCTTCTCGCGGTGGAGAGCCTCCTGCTGGTGGGCGCGCAGGCGGAAGGTAATATCCGACAGCACAGCCTGCCGAACCTCCGGGCAGCACGCCATCAGAGACCAGAAGCTGTCTTCGTTGAAACGGATCAGCAATGAGTCCTGAACGGCAACAACGGTGAACGGAGAGTGGGGTTTGCCAGTGAGCAGCGTGACCTCGCCGAAGGCCTCGCCAGCGCGGGTAAAGCCCACGGTGATGGGCTGCTGGTCCTGTTCCATGCGGTCGGCACGGACTTCACCCTCGAGCACAACCCAGTACCATCGCTGCGGATCGCCGGCATGGATCAGCACAGAGCCGGCGCGCGCCGTGATTCGGTCCACAAAGTCGACGCCGCGCATCTGCTCCGGTGAGACGTGGGCAAAGGGCCGCGTCGCATGCAGCGCGTGAGCGACGCTTTCGAGCGAGACCGGCTCGATTTCGACGGGTTGCTGACCCTCTGTCATCCCAGTGTTTCGACCTTCTCCTTCAGAATCCTGCCAGATACTGATGCACAAACTGCACGGCGATGGAACCTTCACCCACAGCCGATGCTACGCGCTTAACGGAACCATGTCGCAGGTCGCCGGCGACGAAGACACCCGGCGCGCTGGTCTCGAGCAAAAACGGCTCCCGTGGCTCCTTCCATTCAGCCGGCAACTTTCCGTGGCTGTGCAGGTCCGGCCCCGCGAGAACAAACCCTTTTTCGTCGCGCATAACCTCCGGCGGCAACCACTTCGTGCGCGGTGCGGCGCCGATGAAAACGAACAGCGACGTCGCTGGAATACGGCGCTCCCCTTCTGGCCCGCGCAGCCGGATTGCCTCGAGCCGGTCCGTGCCTTCGGCCTCGACGACCTCCGTGTGCGCCTCCAACACAATATTGGATGTGCGTTCAATCTCATCGATTAAGTATTTCGACATGGTGGCGGAAAGTCCCGGCCCGCGAACCAGCATCGTGACCTTGCACGCGTATTTGGCAAAGTGCAGGGCTGCCTGACCGGCGGAGTTGGCGCCGCCCACGACAAAGACCTCTTCATCCTTGCAGGCTGCAGCCTCGACCAGGGCCGCGCCGTAGTAGATGCCCCGCCCCGCCAGGCGGTCCGCTCCAGGAATCTGGAGGCGACGGTACTGCACGCCGAGCGCCAGCAGAACAACATGGGTGGAGACCTCGCGTCCATCGGCAAGTTGAACGAACTTGTATTGGCCGTCGAGGCGCAAGCCCGTGGCGCGCTGCGTCACAAACTCAGCCCCGAAGCGCGAGGCCTGCAAGTGGGCGCGGCGGCCCAGATCCGCTCCGGTAATGCCGGTCGGGAAGCCGAGATAATTCTCGATACGCGAGGTGGAACCGGCCTGGCCGCCGGGCGCCTCGGGCTCAATTACCAACGTCTTCAAACCTTCGCTGGCGCCATATACGGCGGCACCCAGTCCTGCCGGGCCACCACCCACCACCACCATGTCGTAGAAGTCTTCTGCGGCCTGGGTGCGCAGACCAACCCGCGCCGCAAGCGTGGTCGCGTCGGCGGATGGCAGGACACTTCCGTCGGGAAAGATGACTGCGGGGAGCTGATCGGGCTCGAGTTGCCTCTCTTCCATCAGACGGGCTGCATCGGGCTGGCTGGCCACATCCAGCCAGCGGTACGGCACATGATTGCGGGAGAGGAAGTTGCGCAGCTTGTGATCGTTGAGTGACCAGCGGCTGCCCAGAACGCGCAGCCCTTCAAACGGAGGCCGGTAGCCCGCCTTCCAGTCGTCCAGCAGGTCGGTGAGGACGGGGTAGAGCCGCTCCTCCGGGGGATCCCACGGCTTGTTGAGATAGTAGTGGATGCGGGCGGTGTTGATGGCGCGGATGGCCGCCTCGGTGTCGGCATAGGCGGTCAGCAGCACGCGCCGGGCGTCCGGGAACAGGGTGCGCGCCCGCTCAAGAAATTCGACGCCAGTCATGCCTGGCATGCGCTGATCGCTCAACAGCAGCGCGACGGGGTCCTGGCGCGACTGAAGCTGCCCGAGGGTATCCAGGGCAGCCTGGCCGCTGGCGGCGCGCAGGACCCGGTACTCGGCACCGTACTGGCGGCGCAAGTCCTGCACCACAGCCTCGAGCACGCTTACGTCGTCATCCACCGCCAGCAGGATTGGCCTTGCCATAGGTACCCAGTGTATCTCGCTCTCTGAACAGCCATTTGCCCCAACCCAAACGGTCGCGGGAGAGATCCTCGCTGGCGGGCTCTGAAGCGAGCCTTCCCCGTTGAGGGGTCGCCCCGGCCTTTCCACAGGGATTGCAACCGATAACTGACTAGATGCCAAAGTTGCAGGCGAGGGGTGCAGAATCTTGTGTCCAATCGGGCAATTGCACGGTAATCTGGTGGCAGGACACGTTACCTAAGTTAGAGTACTTGGGTGCGCACGCACGGTTCCTCCACGGAGTGGCAAACTCTGCCTATGCGGTCTGCTTCAACGTGAGGAAGATGCGGAGTGCTCAGGTCACTTGCTGGAGGAACGTAGTCGGTTCTCGGGCAAGTTCGTTGAAGAATCAAAGTCTCCGGTGTACTCGCTGCGTGGGGTGCATCGTATGAACGGCAGGCAAGCAAAGCGATTGCGACACTGATGAGGCGCACCGCATGAAGAAAATCATCCTCGCCGACTCGCAGGCCATCTTTCGAGCCGGCACAGCCAAGGTTCTTTCCATGGACGAGGATCTGCGCATTATTGCGCAGTGCACCGACGTCGAGCGAATGATGCACGCCATTTCGGCTTTTCCAGGCGCGATTGTTCTGTTTGCAGGGTCGCTCAAGCCTGATTTGACGCGGTTGAAGGTTCTGCTGGACGCAGCGGGCAGCCGCGGCGTTGTGATTGCGGAAAACAACGAAGCCTCAAGTGGCTATCTGCAGACGGGAATCCGCGGCGTTGTCTTCCGGAATGTGACCGGGCCCTCGCTTCTGGAGTGCATCCACCGCGTGGCCGCGGGCGAGACCATCGCACCGGTTCAGGCGCAGTCGACAGAATCGGTCGAGGACGACATCGTAGGGGCGCGTGTGCGCGACCGGCTCACGCCCAAAGAGATGCGCATTGTCGCCCTGATCGTGCAGGGCTGCAAGAACCGCGAGATTGCCCAGCGCCTGAAGACGACCGAGCAGGTCATCAAGAACTACCTGCGATCGATTTACGACAAGACCGGCGTCAGTGATCGGCTGGAACTCGCCTTGTTCACCATCCACCACCGCGTGCTTGCGCAGGCGGCGGCGGAGGTAGGCAACAAGCTGGAAGCCGAGGAGCGCGCCGCTGCGCAGGCAGCAGCACAATCGGCCTCCAACCGCACGCATGTGGCGCCGCCGGCGGTGGCTTGAGTAATTACGGCACCGTAATCACGATCTTGCCGACCTGCTGGTTTGATTCGAGATACCGGTAGGCGTCTATCGTGTCCGCGAACGCAAAGGTCTTGGCGACCTTGGGAGCAAATCGACCATCCGCCAGCCGCTCCACGATGTATGCCTTTGCCGACGCGAGCAGGTCGGGATTCATCGTGATCTCCATCAGCACATAGCCGCGCACGGTCAGGCCGCGCCCCAGCGCATCAAAGAGCGGGAATGGAGTGGGTTGGCCGGAGAGCCATCCATACTCAAAGATGATCCCACCGGGCGCTGCCGCGGCTGCGAGCTTCTCTACAAATGGGCCAGCCACCGGATCGAAGGTGAGGCGCACGCCCTTGCCGCCAGTGATCTCGTGGATCCGCGCCACATAGTCTTCCTCTGCCGTGGCAATGACGTGATGCGCGCCGAGGGCCTGCAGCTCATCCTTCTTGGCGCGGGTGCGGGTCACGGCAATCGCGGTGGCTCCCGCGTCCCGCACGATCTGGATGGCAGCAAGACCGACACTGGATGAGGCCGCTGGGATCGAAACAAAGTCCCCTGGTCGGACGGCTCCCAGGTGCACAAGCGCCCCATACGCGGTGAGGTATTGCATCCAGATGGAGGTAGCCTGAACAGGCGTCAGGCTAGGGGGGTACTCCCCGAGAGCGGTCACCGGGACAACGGCCTCCTCGCCCAGGGTGCCGTACTGGTTCATTGAGAAGCCAGGAATCGTGGATACTTGCTTGCCTACCCATGTTGCGTCCACGCCTTCGCCCACGGCTTCGACAACACCGGCCACCTCGTAGCCCAGGCGCGCGGGCAGTTGCGGCTGCTCCAGGTACTGCCCGTGGTAGAACATCGACTCGGCACGATTGAGCCCGGCAGCCTGCACCTTCAGGCGCACTTCGCCTTTGCCGGGCTGCGTCGTAGCCACCGTCTCAAACTGCAGATTCTCAGGACCGCCCAGTTGATGAAAGCGAATGATTTTTGGCATGCAATCCTCCCGTCCGTCCTTAGATGAGGCGGAACGGCTGAAAGGTGCACGCGGCGCGATCCGCTTCAATCAGGCTGTTACAGCCGCTCGGCCACGCTCTTGGCCTGGGTGAAGAGGAGCAGATAGTCCGGCCCGCCGGCCTTCGAGTCCGTTCCGCTCATATTGAAGCCGCCAAAGGGGTGCGCGCCGACCATGGCGCCCGTGCACTTGCGGTTGAAGTAAAGATTGCCGACGTGGAACTCGTGCCGCGCGCGGTCCAGCTTTTCACGATCGCTCGTGTAGATGGCGCCGGTGAGGCCATATTCGGTGTTGTTCGCCACGGCGAGGCCCTCCTCAAAGTTCTTCACCTGGATAACGGCCAGCACAGGGCCAAAGATCTCTTCCTGCGCAAGGACGGCAGTCGGGGCAATATCTGCAAAGACGGTTGGCTCAACGAGGAAGCCGCCGGCCTCTGTCTGCACCGCGTTCCCGCCCGCGATCAGGCGTCCCTCTTTCCTGCCAATCTCGATGTAGCGCAGCATGGACTCATGCGCCGCCTTGTTGACCACCGGGCCCATGTTGGGGTTCTCCACCGCTTCACCCACTGTGAGCTTGGCAACGCGCTCGCGGAGTCTTTCGAGGAAGACGTCGTAGAGCGGCGCCTCGATGATGGCGCGCGAGCAGGCTGAGCACTTTTGGCCGCTGAAGCCGAAAGCAGAAGCGACAACCCCTTCGACCGCGGCATCCAGGTCCGCATCCGCGCAGACGAGGATCGAGTCCTTGCCGCCCATCTCCAGAATCGTGCGCTTGATCCAGATCTGGCCAAGCATCGTCTTTGCGGCGCGCTCGTGAATCTCAAGTCCGACGGCCTTTGACCCGGTGAAAGCAATAAATCGCGTCTTGGGATGCTCGACGATGGCGTTGCCAAAGCTCGCGCCAGAGCCGGGGCAGAAGTTCACGACGCCACCGGGCATGCCGGCCTCTTCCAGCACATCCACAAAGCGCGCGGCGATCGTGGGTGAATCGCTCGACGGCTTCAGGACAACCGTGTTGCCGGCGACGATGGCGGCAGCCGTCATCCCGGCCATGATAGCGAAGGGAAAATTCCACGGCGGAATCACGGCGCCGACGCCGAGCGGAATGTAGAGCAGCTCATTGCGCTCGCCGGGGTATTGAATCGACGGCTTTGCCTGCGCAAGCCGCAGGGCTTCGCGCGCGTAGTATTCGAGGAAGTCGATGGTCTCGCCCACGTCGGCGTCGGCCTCGGCCCAGTTCTTGCCGACCTCGTACGTGAGCCACGCACAAAACTCGAACTTGCGCTCGCGAATGATCTCGGCTGCGTGCAGAAGCAGCGAGGCGCGGGTCTCGACCGAGGTGCGGCTCCAGTGGGCAAAGGCTGCGAGCGCGGCCTCCATTGCCTGGGGCGCGTGCTCGGCTTCGGCCTTCTGATGAATACCCACAACCTGGCTCGGCCGTGAGGGATTGATGGAGCGGATCTTGGATTTGGTCTTGAAGCGGTGACCGCCGATGACGAGGTCGTACTCGCGGCCCAGTTCCACCGCCACCACCTCGAGCGCCGCCTTCATGCGGCGGGCGTTCTCCGGTTGTTTGAAGTCGGTAAAAGGCTCATTGACAAAGGAGCTCTTCGGATGACGAACGGAAATTGCGGTAGGAAGCGTTTCAGTAGCCATAACGGAACGATTGTAGTCCAATCCGGCTGCCTCTGAGCCCACCCTGTGCTGTGCAAGGCTGTCAATCTGTAGCAGCCAGTTAGGTCAGCGCGCGGTCCAGGTGCACGTAGCCGCCATCCACAATGATGTGCTGGCCGGTGGTGTGCGCCGATTGCGTGGGCGAGAGCAAGAAGACAGTTGCAGCGGCGATCTCTGCCGAGGTGGTCATGCGATGGCCGAGCGGAATCTTGGCCGTAATCTCGCGCAACTTGGCGTCGGGGTCGCCCAACGTGTCGAGCCAGCAGCGATAGAGCGGCGTCATGACTTCAGCGGGCAGCACGGCGTTCACTCGGATGTTGTGTGGCAGCAGCTCCGCGGCCCACTCGCGCGTGAGTGCAAGCTGCGCGCCTTTAGCTGCGGCGTAGGCGGAGGTGTTGCCCTGGCCGGTGAGCGCAACCTTGGAGCTGATATTTACGATTGCACCCTGGGTGCGCCGGAGTGAGGGCAGGGCATAGTGCGCCAGCGCGTAGTAGTGAACAAGATTTTTGTGCAGGCTCTCGACAAAGCGCTCCACCGAGCCCGATGCAAGACCGACGCCGTCATTCACGCCCGCGTTGTTGACCAGACCATAGATATCGCCAAACCGGTCCTGGATCTCCTCAATAGCGGACTTGCAGCGGGCCGCCTCTTCGAGATTGGCCTCGACGAGATGGCAGTCGGCCTTCACGGCCTGCATCCCGGCCATGAAGTCCTTTACATTCTGTGATGCGCGGCTGAGCACGACGACGTGTGCGCCTTCCTCGATGCAGGCGCGCGAGATGCCGCCGCCGATGCCTGCGCCACCGCCGGTGACCACAATGAGCTTTCCCTTGAGACCCAGATCCATGCGTATTCCTTTTCGAGTTGCATCCCAGCAGGTGAGCTGTCAGTTGGACGTGATGCCGGACATGACGAGCATTCGCGGTTCTGTCATCTCTTCGATGGCCGAACGAATGCCTTCGCGGCCCAGCCCCGAATCTTTGACGCCACCGTAGGGCATGGGGTCGAGCCGCCAGCTTGGGGTATCGCCGACGATGAGCGAACCAACCTCCAGTTCGCGATACGCGGTGAGGATGCGGCCCGCATCGCGCGTGAGCAGGCCAGCCTGCAAGCCGTAGCGGGAGCGGTTGACCTCGGCGAGAGCCTCTTCAAAATCCTCATATGGCTCCACCGCCACCACCGGGCCGAAGACCTCTTCATCGCGGACCTTCATGCCGGGCCGTGTTCCGGTGAGAATGATCGGGTTGAGGACGGAGTCTTTGCGTTCACCGCCGGAGATCAGCTTCGCGCCGCCATCGAGCGCCTCTTTGACCCAGGCCTGCACTCGATCGGCTTCCTCGGGCCGGATGAGCGGCCCCACTTCTGTGGCTTCTGAGGCGGGCTCGCCGGTATTCATGTGTGCGGCCGCCTCGACGAGCTTCCAGAGAAAGGTCTGGAAGATCGACTTGTGCACGTAAACACGCTGCACGCTGATGCAGGACTGGCCTGCGTAGCTGAAGGCCGAGTGCGCTGTGCGCAGCGCCGCGTCGTCCAGATCAGTACTGTCGCTGTGAATGATGAGCGCTGCGTTGCCTCCCAACTCCAGAAGCACGCGCTTGCGGCCTGAGTTCGCCTTTAGCTCCCAGCCAACCTTCGCCGACCCGGTGAAACTGACAAGCTTAATGCGATCTTCTTTTTCGGCCAGCCATGCCGTGTCGGTGTTTGCAAGCGGCAGCACGGCGATGGCTTCTTCGGGCCATCCGGCTTTGAGAATCACTTCACCGAGCGCAAGCGCCGTGAAGGGCGTCTGCGGCGCGGGTTTGAGAATGAGCGGGCAGCCTGCCGCCAGTGCGGGCGCGGCCTTGTGGGCCACGAGGTTCAGCGGGAAGTTGAACGGCGTGATGGCGAGCACGGGCCCGACAGGAAAGCGCTGCACCAGCCCCCAGCGGCCCTCATTGCCTTCGGTCAGGTCCAGCGGGATGGATTCGCCGCCGAGGCGTGCGGCCTCTTCTGCTGCGGTTTTGAACGTGAGCACGGCGCGATCCACTTCAGCGCGAGCCAAACGGATGGGCTTGCCAGCTTCCGCGACGATGAGTTGCGCGAAGCGTTCCTTCTGGTCAATCAATGAAGAGGCCACGTCTTCAAGGATCTCGCGACGCTTCCAGCGCGGCAGCGCACGCGTGCGGCGCAAGCTGGCGACGGCATGATGCACGGCCTGACGTGCATCGGCACGCGTGGCCATGGTGACGCGCCCCACCAGGCCCTGATCCCACGGCGAACGGACCTCCAGCGCATCGCCTTCCAGCCACTCCTTGCCGCACAACAGAAATCCGGTTTGCGATCCGGGGCGCATCTTCATCGCGTGTCGCTCCTGAGCCGGTGGCTCCGCTCTTCATGGTACAAGGCGCGGCGCCGGTCGTTCGATGCGTGGGCTCACGGTACACTGGTGCCCTATGATCTTCGCCGGACGCAAGCGCAAACTTCCCTTTGACTCCGCCGAGGCCCTGACGCACCTGAAGGCACGCGACACCAAACTAGCCACGCTGATTGAGCGCGCCGGGCCGTTCACCCTGCGGCTGGACCGGTCGCCTTCGCCGTTCGAGTCGCTGCTGGAGTCGATCCTCTATCAGCAACTGCACGGTAAGGCAGCGGCCACCATTCACCGCCGCGTGCGCGAGTACTTTGGCGGCGACCCCTCACCGGAGATGCTCCTGAAAACACCCGATGAGCCTCTGCGCGCGGCCGGCGTCTCTGGCAACAAGATCAAAGCCATGCGCGATCTGGCGGCGAAGACGCTGGACGGCACCGTGCCCTCGCATGGGGCCATTGCGCGCATGCCGGACGCGGAGATTGTCCAACGCCTGACCGAGGTGCGCGGTATCGGGCCATGGACCGTCGAGATGCTGCTCATCTTCCGGCTGGGGCGGCCCGATGTGTTGCCGGTGACGGATTACGGCATCCGCAAAGGATATGCCATGACATTTCTGCGCGTGCCGAAGACGCGGCCTCTCGAAGCCGCCGATTTGCCTACGCCCGATGCGGTGCGCAAGCGCGGCCAGCGCTGGGCGCCGTACCGCTCCGTCGCAGCGTGGTATCTGTGGCGCGCCAGCGATGGCGCCTCGGAGGCTGCAACACCCCGCCGGACGAGCCTACAATAAGCTGATGTGCCTGGCGCAGGATGCAATGCGGCGCGGGCGCAGACGGACAATTCATGGCTTCGGGAAAACGATTTATCTGCATTCATGGGCATTTCTACCAGCCGCCCCGCGAAAACCCCTGGCTGGAGGCAGTGGAGACACAGGATTCCGCCGCGCCCTACCACGACTGGAATGAGCGCATCTGTGCTGAGTGCTACGCCACCAACGGCGCCGCGCGCATCCAGAACGACAAGAACCGCATCACGCGCATCGTGAACAACTATTCGCGCATGAGCTTTAACTTCGGGCCGACCCTGCTGAGCTGGCTCAAGGAGAAAGCGCAGCGCACGCATCGCATGGTCGCGGACGGCGAGAGGCGCAGCCGGCGCAGCTACAAGAGCCACAGCTCGGCGATGGCGCAGGTCTACAACCACATGATCATGCCGCTCGCCAACCGGCGCGACAAGATCACGCAGATTCGCTGGGGCGTCGCCGATTACGAGTACCACTACGGCACAAAACCTGAGGGCATGTGGCTGGCAGAGACAGCCGCAGACAACGAGACACTGGAGGCGCTTGCCGCCGAAGGCATCCAGTTCACGGTGCTTGCGCCACATCAATGTAAACGCATTCGCCCACTCAAGCCCTCAGCCGGCGATGGCCCATGGATCGATACGCCCAATGCCACGGTCGATACCACGCGCCCGTACCAGGTGCGCTTCAGCTCCGGCGCTTCCATCGCCGTGTTTTTTTACAACGGGCCCATCTCACGTGCCATCGCCTTTGAGGGCCTGCTGAACTCGGGCGAGATGTTTGCCGCGCGGCTGAAGACAGGGTTCAAAGAGACGGTGCAGCCGCAGCTTGTTCACGTCGCCACAGACGGCGAGTCCTATGGTCACCACCACAAGCACGGCGAGATGGCGCTTGCCTATGCGCTCAAATTGCTCGAAGAGGACAAGACCGTCAAGCTGATCAACTACGGCAGCTTCCTTGCGCAGTTTCCGCCGGAGTACGAGTGCGAGATCGTCGAAGACACTTCGTGGAGTTGCGTGCACGGCGTCGAGCGCTGGCGCTCCGACTGCGGCTGCAACGGCGGCAAGGCTGGCTGGAACCAGAAGTGGCGCGGACCGCTGCGCGAGGCGCTGGACCTGTTGCGCGACCGACTGGCCGGCCCGACCGAGGCGGAGGGCTCCCATCTCTTCCATGATGTGTGGGCGGCACGGGACGCATACATTGATGTCATTCTCCACCGCGACGACGACGCCGTCGAAAGCTTTCTCGCCATGCACGCCGCGCGTACGCTCAATGAGACCGAGCGCGTACGCGCCCGCAAGCTCATGGAGATGCAGCGCCACGCACAGTTGATGTACACCAGCTGCGGCTGGTTCTTCGACGATATCTCGGGCATCGAGACGGTGCAGGTGATAGCCTACGCAGGCCGCGTGCTGCAACTCGCCCATCAGCTTTTCGGTGTGCAGGTGAATGACCTGGAGCCGGCCTTCCTTGCCAGGATTGCCGAGGCAAAGTCGAATGCGCCAGGTGCGGGAGACGGGGCGCAGATCTTCCAGAAGAAGATACGCCCGCTGGAGCTGACGCTGGAACAGGTCGCGGCGCACTACGCCATCAGCAGCGTTTTCTCGTCGTATGGCGATACGACCGACCTTTTCAGCTACCGGGTGGAGCGGATGTCGTATGACATTCACACCTCGGGCCGGGGACGGCTTGCGCTGGGCCGCGCGCACTTGACCAGCATGATTACGGGCATTAACCAGAGCTTCAGCTTTGCGGTGCTCCATTTTGGTGACCAGAACATCACGGCAGCCGTCAAGCCTTACACCGTAACCGATGCAGCGGAGTTTGAGAGCTTTGCCGCGCAAACAGCCGAACATGTGCAGTCCGCGGATTTTCCTGAAGTCATTCGTCAGCTCGACCACTACTATGGCCGCGCGGATTACTCGCTGACGTCGCTGTTTACAGACGAGCAGCGCCGTATTGTGCAGATCATTCTCAACTCCACGCTGTGGGATATCGAAACCTCACTGACGACGATCTACGAAGATCACGCCAGCCTGCTGCACTTTCTGGCAAAGGCGGGCCTGCCCAAGCCTCCGGCTTTGAATCTTGCGGCGGAGTTTGCCATCAATGCGGGCCTGCGCCGCGCGATGGAGGCAGATCCCATCGACCAGGCCATGATGCGCTCGTTTCTGCAACTGGCAAAGGCCGACCAGGTTCGCCTGGAAACCGCGTCGCTCTCATTTCTCTCCGATCAGAGGATGAAGCGCGCGATGCTCGAACTCCAGGCATCCTCCGGTTCACTGGAAATGCTGGACCGCGCACTGACGTTGGCCAAAACGCTCGAGGAGTTGCCCTTTGAGCTGAATCTGTGGCAGGCGCAGAACATCTGGTATGAGATTCTGCGCACGTCGACGACGGCCCTGACCACGCTTGCCGCTGAAGACCGCCCGCGCTGGGAGGCCGATTTCGGCGAACTGGGCAACTGCCTCTCCATCGACTGCGTGGCCATCACCTGCCTCGACCCTGAAGTGGAGACGACGGGCGATTGACGAATGGGGCCTGTCGGCCGTTCAGGCTGGCCTCGATGCATTGTGTCTGGTGGGGTGGGGTGAGGAGGGATGGTGCGCCCGGAGAGATTCGAACTCCCGACCTAACGCTCCGGAGGCGTTCGCTCTATCCAGCTGAGCTACGGGCGCGCTCTTTCAGCATATCGTACTTTGGGCTGCAGGCGCGGGGATTAGAAGCGTTCAGTCCTTGGCAGGGCCAGATGCGTTGGCGGCTTCGCGCTGAGCGCGAAGCTCCTCCATGACGGACTGGATGAGAGCTTTGGCGCCTTCCATGCCGCCGAGGACAGCCTGGAGGTCGAGCGCGGGCTTGCCGGGGTTGCGCGCGGAGGTGCAGTAGACGCCGTGCTGGCCGACGAGGATGAGCGAGTCGGTGAGCAGGTCGAGGGCGACGGCGAGACGGCCGCGTTCGGGGCCCATCATGAACTCGTGGCGTTCGAGCTCGGTGCGTTTTTCATCAAAGACGTTCATAGATTCAGAGTATTGGATGCGGCAGGCGGTGCGCGGGACAGTAAGTTTTCGCGTGGCGGCTGGGCGAGGGAATAGCATTCTGAGGGAGCTTTGCGCATGAGGAACGGGATGCGAATGAGGACGGGATTGCTGGCGGCGGGGTTGTGGTTGGGGATGGCAACGGCGGGGTTTGCTGCGGAGGCCGGGATGGCGCCGCAGTGGCCGCAGATGGGCCCCAATGTGCTGATCTTTACGCCGCAGATGAAGGCCGCGGATGTGCAGGCGGCGATTGACCGCGTGTACCGCGAGCAGGAGCACAGCGAGTTTGGCGGCGGGCGCTATGCACTGGTGTTTCTGCCGGGGACGTACCGCGTGGACGTGCCGGTGGGGTTTTACACCGAGGTGGTGGGGCTGGGCGCGACGCCGGATGCGGTGCAGATTGTGGGGAATGTGCATGCGGATGCGAGCCTGCCGCACAACAACGCGACGTGCACCTTCTGGCGGTCGCTGGAAGGGCTGGCGGTGACGCCGGCGGGCGGGACGATGCAGTGGGCGGTGTCGCAGGCGGCGCCGTTCCGGCGGATGCACGTGGAGGGCAGCATGGTGCTGCACCAGCAGCATGGGTGGGCGAGCGGCGGATGGATGGCCGATGCGCTGGTGGACGGCAATGTGGACTCGGGTTCGCAGCAGCAGTGGATCGCGCGGAACAGCGAGTGGGGAAGCTGGACGGGCTCGAACTGGAACATGGTGTTTGTGGGCGACCGGAACGCTCCGGCGGGCGAGTGGCCGAAGCCGCCCTATACGAAAATCGCAGCCACGCCGGTGGTGCGGGAGAAGCCATTTCTGATGGTGGACGCGAAGGGCGCGTGGAGCGTGCGCGTGCCGGCGCTGCGGCGCGAGAGCGCTGGAATTACGTGGCGCGGGGGCGAGACACCGGGCCGGTCGATTCCGCTGGAGCGGTTTTACATTGCGCAGGCGGGAAAGGACACTGCGGCGACGATGAACGCGGCGCTGGAGCGCGGGATGCATCTGCTGCTGACGCCCGGGATGTATGAGCTGGAACAACCGCTGCGCGTGACGCGGGCGGGGACGGTGGTGATGGGGCTGGGGTTTGCGACGCTGAAGCCGGTGCGCGGGACGGCGGCGCTGACGACGGCGGATGTGGACGGCATCGACATTGCGGGCGTGCTGGTGGATGCGGGCGAGACGCGGTCGCCGGTGCTGATGGAGGTGGGCGAAGCGGGAAGCACGCGCAGCCATGCGGCGAATCCAATCTGCCTGCATGATGTCTTCTTTCGCGTGGGCGGAGCGGGCGCGGGGAGCGCGGGTGCGAACCTGGTGGTGAACAGCCGGGACACGATCATCGACCACACGTGGATCTGGCGCGCGGATCACGGCAAGGGCGTGGGCTGGACGGTGAATCCCAGCGACAACGGGCTGGTGGTGAACGGGGAGAATGTGACGGCGTATGGGCTGTTTGTGGAGCACCACGAGCAGTTCCAGGTGCTGTGGAAGGGCAATGGCGGAAGGACGTATTTCTACCAGTCTGAAATCCCCTACGACCCGCCGGACCAGGCGAGCTATACCAGTGCGCCGGGGACGCATGGATGGGCCTCCTATAAGGTGGCGGACGGCGTGACGACGCATGAGGCGTGGGGGATGGGCGTGTACAGCGTCTTCCTGAAGCCGCATGTGACGCTGACGCGGGCGATGGAGACGCCGAAGGGGCCGGGCATCCGCTTTCACGACATGATTACAGTGGCACTGGGCAATCTGGGCGCGATTGAAAACGTGATTGACGATGCAGGTGGCGCGACGTCGATGGAGCCGCGCGTGACGCCGCAGGTAACCGAGTTTCCCTGAGGAGGGAGACGACCGGGATACGGGCGGGCATGGGAGAATGGATGGCAGACGCCATGACGGAACCGAACCTGCCCGAAGACCAGACGACCCCGACGACAACTGAAATGACAACCGAAACGAAGCCGGAAGCTGCCCCGAGCGTTGCCGTGCCGGTGCCTGTTACGGAAACGGCGCCGATGCCTTCTGCGCAGGAAGAGACGGCGGCGGATCCCGCGCCCGAAGAGGTTGTGCCGGAGGCGACGGAGAGCTTTGCAGAGGCGCTTTCGGCCTTTGAGCGGAGCCATACGCACAAGCCTGCCGGCGGTGCGAAGCAGCTGGAGGGGACCGTGGTTTCGGTCTCGGCCGAGCAGGTGTTCCTGGATATCGGTTACAAGACTGAAGGGGTGCTGCCACGCGGCGCCTTTGAGCGCAACGCCGAGGACGTGAAGCCGGGCGACTTGGTGATGGTGTCGGTGAAGGGCCGCAACGAAGAGGGCTACTACGACCTGACGCGGCACAAGGTGGCGCAGCCGCGGGACTGGTCGGCGTTGGAGACGGCGTTTGCGGAGAAGACCGCCGTGGTGGGCACGGTGACGGGCGTGGTGAAGGGCGGGCTGACGGTGGATGTGGGCGTCAGGGCCTTCTTGCCTGCAAGCCGGAGCGGCACGCGCGACGCGGCGGAGATGGAAAAGCTGGTGGGAACGGAGATTACCTGCCGCATCACCAAGCTGGACGTGACCGATGAGAATGTGGTGGTAGACCGGCGTGCGGTTCTGGAAGAGCAGGCGCGCGAGGCGGCTTCGGGACGGCTGGCGGCCCTGCAGGTGGGCGACACGGTGACGGGCCGGGTGCGCAGCGTGACGAGCTATGGGGCGTTTGTGGACATGGGCGGCGTGGATGGTCTGCTGCATGTGAGCGACATGGCGTGGAGCCGGGTCAGCAAGCCGGAAGACGTGGTGCAGGTGGGTCAGGAAGTGCAAGTGCGGATCCTGAAGATGGATCCGGAGACGAAGAAGATCTCGCTGGGGCTGAAGCAGTTGCAGCCGGAACCATGGGAGACGGCACCGGGGCGCTACCAGGCGGGGCAGCGGGTGCGCGGCGCGGTGTCGCGGCTGACGGATTTCGGCGCGTTTGTGGAGCTGGAGCCGGGCGTGGAAGGGATGATTCACGTCTCGGAGATGGCGTGGAACAAGAAGGTGCGGCATCCGGGCGATCTGCTGAAGGTGGGCGACCAGGTGGATGCGGTGGTACTGGCGGTGAAGCCGGAGGAGCGGCGGATTGCGCTGGGGTTGAAGCAGACGCTGGCCGATCCGTGGGTGGAGGCGGCGCAGCGCTTCCCGGCGGGCGCGCAGGTGACGGGTCCGGTAACGCGGATGACGGCGTTCGGCGCGTTTGTTGAAGCGGCCGAGGGCGTGGAAGGGCTGGTGCACATCAGCGAGATTGTGGTGGACCGGCGCCTGAACCATCCTTCGGACGTGCTGCATGTGGGCCAGGTGGTGAAGGCGCAGGTGCTGGCGCTGGACAAGGACAAGCGGCAGATGAAGCTGAGCATGAAGCAGCTGATTCCGACGAGTCTGGATGAGTATCTGGCGGAGCACAAGGCGGGCGATATTGTTTCGGGCCGTGTGGGAGAGGCGAGCGGCGCGCTGGCGACGGTGGAACTGGGCGAAGGCGTGCGGGCGGTGTGCCGTGGGCTGAAGGCTGCGGCGGGTGAGCCGGGTGCGGAGGCAAAATCGGAAGCGAAAGCGGATATCTCGTCGCTGTCGTCGCTGCTTTCTGCGAAATGGAAGGGCAAGGGACCGGCGGCTGCGGCGGGTCCGGAGGCTTTGAGCGCCGGGCAGATCCGGAGCTTCAGGATTGTGGCGATTGAGGCGGAAGCGCGGCGGGTGGAAGTGGAGATCGCCTAGGGGGTTCGCCTGGCTGCTGCCCAGCCATTTACAATGACGTCTATGAAAGAGGTGGGGCCTCGCCCTGCCTGCCCAGTGCCAAATGATGACAATCAGACTTTTTCGTACCCCCGCGGCGTTCGTGTTTGGCACGGTGCTGCTGTCGATTTCAGGAATGGCGCAAACGCGCACCACTGCCTCGCAAAGCCCGTATGGGGGCTCGACGGTGGAGCAGATTATCGCTCGCGTGAACGACCAGATCATTACAAGCTCGGACTTTGACCGTGCCGAGAAGGAACTGGACCAGGAGGAGCGGCAGCGCGGGGCGACGATGCAGGAAGCCTCGGATGCGCGGCGCGACCTGCTGCGGAACCTGATTGACCAGCAGCTCTGGCTCTCAAAGGGCAAGGAACTGGGGATCACGGGCGAGACGGAGCTGATCAACCGGCTGAACGAGATCCGCAAGCAGTACAACCTGTCGTCGCTGGAGGACCTGGAGAAGGCGGCGAAGGATCAGGGCGTCTCGTTTGAGGACTTCAAGCAGAACATCCGCAACGGGATTGTCACACAGGATGTCATGCGGCAGGAGGTCGGCAACAAGATCCAGATTACGCCGGGCGAGGTGGAGCGCTACTACGAGGCGCACAAGCAGGACTACGCCGCGCCGGAGAGCGTGAATTTGAGCGAGATTCTGATTTCGACCGGCGACCAGGATCCGGTGGACGCGGCGAAGCTGGCGGCAGCGCAGGCCAAGGCGGATGACGTGGAGACCAAGCTGAACGCGGGCGGGGACTTCAGCCAGCTGGCGCGGAGCTTCAGCGATGGTCCGACGGCGTCGTCCGGCGGCGACCTCGGGCAGTTCCGCCGGGGCGCCCTGGCGAAGGTGCTGGAGGACAAGGTCTTTCCGCTGAAGGAAGGCCAGTATACGCAGCCGATCCGGACGAAGCAGGGATTTCTGATTCTGAAAGTGACAGCGCATAACGCAGGCGGGCCGCAACCCTACAAAAACGTGCAGCAGGATGTGGAGCAGGCGTACTTCATCGGCAAGATGGAGCCTGCGATTCGCGAGTATCTGACGCAGATGCGGGACCAGTCCTACATCGAGATCAAGCCGGGATATGTGGATACTGGTGCGAGTCCGAATGAGCGCGTCTTCCCGATCTCCTACTCGGCATATGCGCCTCCGCAGACCAAGAAGAAGAAAAAGGTGGAGCGGACGCGGTTCCGCGAGACGGGCCGCGGCGGCAGCGCACCTGCGCACGTAGAGGAAGCGGTGGCGACGACGACCACGCCGGCACAGGCTGCGAAGGACAAGAAGAAAAAGGGCAAGAAGCAGGATGTAGCGTCGATGAAGCCGGGAAAGAAGGAGAAGATCCGGTTCGGGCAGGCTCCGCAGGAGACGCTGCCGAACGCGGCCGCGGCCCAGACAGAAGACGCGGGAGCGGCGACGCAAGCGGCGAACGATGTGCCGGCGAATCCGCTGGAGGCAGCGCCGGTGCAGAAGAAGTCGCGCTTCAGCGATCGCGCCAAAGAAGCGAAAGTGGCAAAGGTAGCGAAGAAGAAGGCGGGCGGGAAGAGGTCCAAAGCGAAGGATGCGATGACGCCTGAAGCGCCGAACACGGGCGAGGTAGCGGATCGCCAGGTGCAATCGGCTCCGCTGGGTCTTGGCGGGAACCAGGTGGGCACAAAGAAGGCGCAGTCCACGACGACAGGCGAGAAGACGCGGTTCAGCGATCGCAATCGCAAGCCGGACGAGCAGCAGCCGAGCCCGCAGGGCGGAACGCAGCCGGCGAGCCCCGACGCACCGGCACCAGCAGCGCCCGCACAACAGTAAGCTGGAGAGAGTCACGTCGCACGACAAGGGCCTGGACTGAGTCCGGGCCCTTACTGCGTGTGGAGAAATTTTGTGTGCGCTGCCTGCTGCTGTAATCTGACGGGCAGGATGAAGGACATTTACATTGCGGATCTGGCCGGCCTGGAAGAGGGGCGCAACTTTGACAGCTTTTTTCTGCTGCTGATGAAGCAGCAGCGAACGACGAGGACGAACAAGCCGTACCTCAACCTGATCCTGGCGGACAAGACGGGGCAGCTTGAGGGGCGCGTATGGGATCCGGGTGATCCGCGGATTGCGCGCGACGTGGAGCGCGGCGACGTGGTGAAGGTGCGCGGGAGCGTGGCGCGCTTCGACGACCGGCTGCAGATGAAGGTGGACCAACTGCGCAAGGCAAGCGCGGCGGAGACGGATCGCAGCGACCTGCTGCCGGCGACGACTCTGGATGTGGACGTGCTGTGGCAGGAACTGATGGGCTTTGTGGAGAGCTTCACGGAGCCGCACCTGAAGCAACTCGTTCTAATACTGCTGGGCGATGAGGCGGTGGCGCAGGCGTATCGCGAAGCGCCGGCGGCGCGTCAACTGCATCATGCGTGGCTGGGCGGCCTGCTCGAACACGTGGTGAGCCTGCTGAAGTTGTCGGATCGCGTGGCGCCGCATTACCCGATGCTGCATCGGGACCTGTTGCTGACGGGCGTGATTCTGCACGATATCGGGAAGGTGCAGGAACTGGCCTGGAGCGCGGGTTTTGAGTACACGATTGAGGGAACGCTGCTGGGGCATATCCAGATGGGCATCGCGATGGTGGAAAAGGCAATTGAGAAGCTGCCGGATTTTCCGCCGCGTCTGAAGGTGCTGGTGGAGCATGTGATTCTGTCGCATCACGGCAAGCTGGAGTTTGGCTCGCCGAAGCTGCCGATGATTCCCGAGGCGCTGGTGCTGAACTTTGTGGACGACCTCGACGCAAAGATGCAGGCGATTGCGAGCGAGTTTGAGAAGTCGGCGCGCGAGGGGCGCGCTGCCGATGAACTGACGGGCAAGGTGTGGTCGCTGGATCAGCGGCAGTTGCTGCAGACGCGCGCCTGGCTGAAGGACGACGAATAAGGGCACGGCCTCTATCAGACGGCGAATGGCGACTCGCCTGCACCGTGATACTTCTCACATCTTTCGATGAGTTGCGACGGGTGTACATGCTGCGCATCACACCTCGACGTGACTGACCTCACATCCTGCTCGAGCATTCCCTCGATACTCTCGTCTCGCACGAATGATCTGGATCACACCCGTGGTGTGATTCGAGCGGAGAGGAGCGAGCGGGATGAGCGCCTTCAAGGACGCGGGCCACCTGCTGCGGTTTGCGGGCCTGTTTGTGCTTGCATTCATCGTGTTTCTGGTGGTCCGGCGGTTTGTCGTGCCCAAGAGCTTTGGCGAGTATGGGCACTATCGCGGGGCGGCAATTGCGGAGATCGCGGCGCATCCGGCACAATTTGCAGGACACCAGGCATGCGAGGCGTGCCACAGCGACATCGCGGATGCCAAGTCAAAGGGCAAGCACGCGCATGTGAACTGCGAAGCGTGTCATGGCCCGCAGTTGAAGCACGCCGATGATCCATCGTCGGGTGTGCCACCGAAGCCCGATACGGCGACGCTGTGCGTGCGTTGCCACGCGGCGAGCGCGGCGAGGCCGAAGGATTTTCCTCAGGTGGATGCGGTTGCGCACGCGAACGGGGTGCCGTGCGAGACGTGCCATAAGCCGCATGATCCCGCTCTGGGAGCCGGAGGTACGCAATGAAGATTTCAAGGCGCCAGATGCTGATTTTGTTGCCGGCCGCGGCCATTGCGTGGGAGCACGTGATGGCGGGGACGCCGGAGGCTGCGCCGAACTATGCGATGAGCGAGCACTGGTGGAGCATGCTGATCGACATACCCAAGTGCATTGGCTGCGGGAACTGCGTGCGCGCCTGCCAGGCGGAGAACGATGTGCCCGACGGGCGCTTCCGCACGTGGGTCGAGCGTTATCACGTGCACGACGAGGACATGATGAATCCCGAGGTGATTTCGCCGGATGGAGGGAAGGAAGGATTTCCGTCCGTCGCGAAAGAGGATTCGGGCAAATACTTCTTTGTGCCGAAGCTATGCAATCAGTGCGTGGACTCGCCGTGTACGCAGGTGTGCCCGGTGGGAGCGACATTTGTGACGCCGGACGGCGTGGTGCTGGTGGATCAGAAATACTGCATGGGCTGCGCGTACTGCGTGCAGGCGTGCCCGTATGGATGCCGGTACATCCATCCTCAGAAGCAGGTGGCCGACAAGTGCACGCTGTGCTACCACCGCATCACCAAAGGGTTGACGACCGCGTGCTGCGAGGCGTGCCCGACGGGTGCCCGGCAACTGGTGGACCTGAAGAATCCGAATGACCCGATCCACGAGTTTCTGCGCACGCATCCGGTGCAGATTCTGAAGCCGCAGATGGCGACAGGGGCAAAGGTCTACTACCACGGTATGGATGGATCGGTGCGCTAGGACAGGGCGCAGCAAGCGGAAGCAGGTGAGAAGGGTATGAATGGCGTAGAAGGGTTCATGTACCCGAATGAGGTCGAGCTGGTCTGGAGTGTGCTGATCGTTTTGTATCCGTACATCACGGGCCTGGTGGCGGGGGCGTTCATTCTGGCCTCGCTGGAGCGCATCTTTCGCGTGGATGCGGTGAAGCCGACGTACCGGCTGGCGCTGCTGACGGCGCTGTCGTTTCTGGTGGTGGCGCCGCTGCCGCTTCAGTTCCACCTGGGGCATCCGGAGCGCTCGCCGGAGATGTATTTCACTCCGCACAGCACGTCGGCGATGGCGATGTTCGGCTATGTGTATCTCTGGTACCTGATGGCGGTGCTGGTTTTCGAAATCTGGCTGGACTACCGGCGCGAGATCGTGCTGCGGTCGCGGCGGGAGCGCGGGCTGCTGCGTGTGATCTACAAAATCATGACGCTGGGTTCGGACAACATCAGCGAGCGGTCGCTGCACATCGACGAGCGCGTGGGCTGGGTGGTGACGCTGGTCGGCATTCCATCGGCGTTTATCCTGCACGGCTATGTGGGCTTCATCTTCGGATCGATCAAGGCGAATCCATGGTGGTCGTCGCCGCTGATGCCGGTGGTATTTATCTTTTCCGCCATGGTGTCGGGGATTGCGTGCGTGATGGTGATCTACATGGCGGCGTCGAAGCTGCGCGGCACGACGATTGATATGCGCTGTGTG
>JAGWML010000215.1 GCA_028873155.1 Acidobacteriota bacterium | reverse complement strand
CCAAAGTGGGAACTTGCTGGGGTTGTTTTCATATCCGCACGTCCGGCTCCGGCGCCTGCCATCCCGCCGCTACCGATGAGTCCCACCCGCAGATTCACCCGGCACGCCTGGAACTGCCGATTACTTCACCGTATACTGCGCGGCAAGCATATCAAAATCAATGATTTGACCCTTCACCCATGCCGCATCCAGGCCCAGCTCAGTCGCCAGCAGCCTCGCCACCGGCTCCGCCATCGCCATCGCTGCCCGGGCGTTCAAGAACAGCGCCCGCGTCCGCCGCGCCAGCACGTCTTCCACCGTCCGCGCCATCTCCGCCCGTGCCGCCCACACCACCTCGGCCCCAATGTACGGTAGCTCCGGATGCAGCGGCTTCGCCAGCTCTGCATCGCTCCGCGCCAGCGACTGGATCGCCTGCGCGTCAGCCCCATATACCTCCAGGCTTCCCAGTGATTCGGCATTCTCCAAGTACCCATGAATCCGCAGGTTACGCGTTGCACAGGGCTCCTCGCGCAGCTTGCCGAGCGTAATCGCGTGGTCCACGCAGTCCTCAGCCATGTGCCGGTAAGTCGTCCACTTACCGCCGGTGATCGTCAGCAGCCCGGAGCCGTCCACGTGAATCGTGTGATCCCGTGACAGCGCCGACGTTTTGCCCTCACCTTTAACCAGAGGCCGCAGCCCCACATACACCGCCAGCACGTCGGCACGGCCCGGCGGCCGCGTGAGGTAGCGCCCCGCCGTATCCAGAATGAAATCAATCTCTTCCTCGAATGGTCTCGGCTCCAGGCTCGGCCCATCCACGGGAGTGTCTGTCGTGCCGGCCACCGCATGCCCATGCCACGGAATTACAAACAGCACCCGCCCGTCACTGGTCCGCGGCACCATCAGCGCCGTATCGCCTTTCAAGAACGACCGGTCAAAGACCAGGTGAATTCCCTGGCTCGTCACCATCAGCGGCTCCGCATTCGGGTCGGCCAGGCGTCGCACCTCATCCGTAAAGACCCCCGTCGCGTTCACCACCATCCGCGCTGGAATCGCCAGCTCTTCACCGGTCTCTGCGTCGCGCGCCGTCAGGCCGTTCACATAGCCTTCCGCGTCCCGCGTCACGGTCACCGCTGGGCAATAGTTCACCAGCGTCGCACCGTGGTCAGCCGCCGTCATCGCCAGGTGGATCAGCAGCCGCGCGTCGTCAAACTGCCCGTCGTAATAGATCACGCCCCCGCGCAGCTCCTCCGGCTCCAACGCCGGCAGTAGCGCCAGCGTCTCTTCCTTGCTGAGCACCTTCGACACACCAAAGCCATACTTCCCGGCCAGCAAGTCGTAGAGCTTCAGCCCAATCCCGTAAAACGGCGCCTCCCACCAGGAATAGTTCGGCACCACAAATGCCAGATCATGCACAAGGTGCGGCGCATTCTGGCGCAGCAGCCCGCGCTCTTTCAGCGCCGACATCACCAGCGAGACATTCCCCTGCTCCAGATAGCGCACGCCTCCATGCACCAGCTTTGTCGATCGGCTGCTCGTCCCCTTGCCAAAGTCGTGCGCCTCCACCAGCACCACGTCCAGTCCGCGCGCTGCCGCATCTACGGCCACGCCCATGCCAGTTGCGCCGCCGCCAATTACGGCAATATCCCACGGCTTGTTCTCGGCCGCCCGCGTGCGAATCTTCCGGATCATTTCGTCTCTGCGCATCACTCAGTCCAGCCTTTCGTCCGTTCTACGGCTCGTTGCCACTGCTTCCGCCGCGCCGCGCGTTCTTCCCTGTTCATCCGCGGCTCAAAGCGCATATCCCCCGTCCTCCGCGCCGCAAGCTCCGCATCGCTGCCCCACACGCCCGCTGCTAATCCTGCCAGATACGCTGCGCCCAGTGCCGTGGTTTCCGTCACTTTGGGCCGCACCACCGGCACGCCCAGCACGTCCGCCTGGAACTGCATCAGCAGGTTGTTCACCGCCGCGCCTCCGTCCACGCGCAGCGCCTCCAGCGGCGTGCCCGTCTCGCTCTCCACCGCCTCCAGCACGTCGGCCACCTGCAGCGCGATGCTTTCGAGAGCCGCCCGCGCGATGTGCCCCGGCCGCGTCTCGCGGCGCAGCCCAATCAGCATCCCCGCCGCATGGGGATCCCAGTGCGGAGCGCCCAGCCCCACGAACGCCGGCACAAACACCACCCCGCCCGTATCCGGCTCACTCGATGCCAGCGCCTCCACATCCGCCGACGAGCCAATCAGCCGTAGATTATCCCTGAGCCACTGCACCACCGCGCCGCCAATAAAGATGCTGCCCTCCAGCGCATACTCCAGCCGCCGGTGCGCGCTCGCCGCCAGCGTCGTAATCAGCCTGTGCCGCGACCGCCGAAACTCCGTCCCCACATGCTGCAGCAGAAAGCAGCCCGTCCCATACGTGTTCTTGGCCTGCCCCGCCTGCCAGCACGTCTGCCCGAACAGCGCCGCCTGCTGGTCGCCAGCCATCCCCGCAATCGCAATCCCGCCCAGCCCCAGCGTCGTCGTCACCTCGCCCACGCGCTCGCTCGACCACGCCACCTCCGGCAGCATGCTCGCAGGAATCCCAAACAGCCGCAGCAGCTCCTCATCCCACTGCCCCGTCCGAATGTTGAAGAGCAGCGTCCGCGAGGCGTTCGTCACGTCCGTCACGTGCCGGTGCCCGCTCGTCAGGTGCCACACCAGCCAGCTATCCACCGTGCCAAAGGCCAGCTCGCCGCGCTCGGCCCGCGCCCGCGCCCCCGGCACGTGGTCCAGAATCCACTTCACCTTCGTCGCGGAAAAATACGGGTCCAGCACCAGCCCGGTACGGTCGGAAACGTTTTCACCCGCGCCCGCACTCTCCAGCGCCGCGCACTCCCCCGCCGTCCTCCGGTCCTGCCACACAATCGCCCGGTGAATCGGCTTCCCCGTCGCGCGCTCCCACACCACCACCGTCTCGCGCTGGTTCGTAATGCCGATGGCGGCCACATCCCGCGGCCGCGCGCCCACCTTGCCCAGCACCTCCACCGCGCAGCTCATCTGGCTCGTCCAGATCTCCTCCGCGTCGTGCTCCACCCAGCCCGGCTGCGGATAGTGCTGCGCAAACTCATGCTGCGCCACCGCCGCAATCGCGCCCGCCTCATCAAACAGAATCGCCCGCGAACTCGTCGTCCCCTGGTCCAGCGCCAGTATGTACGTCATCCTCACCCCCGCACTTCGGTCCCAAGTCAATCACGCGCCACTTGCGCGCCGCAACCATCTTCCGCGGTCACCACGCTTCGCTACGCCTGATACATCTCCACGTACTCGTTCACCGGCATCGCCTCCAGCCGCTTCTGGTCCAACGAGACCTCCAGAATCCGCGCCTGCTGCGCCGCGTCAAACCGCCGCGTCCCTTCAAACTCACGCGCCAGATTGCGCCGGAACTTCTCTACCAGCAGCGGCATCCCCTCCGCGCGCCGCCGCTTGTGCCCAATCGGATACTCCACCGTCTCCTCGAGCTCCGTGCCGTCCTTCAGCACCAGCCGCAGCGAGTTCGCAATCGACCGCATCGCCGGGTCGTGATAATCAGCTGTGAACTGCGGCACCTCGCTGATCTCAACCAGCGCCCGCAGCGCATCAATGCGCTTGCCCCACACCGGGTCCAGCGCCAGCGCGTCCTCGTAGTCCGCCGCCGTCAGCCGCCCAAAGAGCAGCGGCACCGCAATCATGTACTGCACACAGTGGTCGCGGTCCGCCGGGTTCGCCAGCGGTCCCTTCTTGTCGATAATCCGCAGGCACGCCTCGTGCGTCCGCAGCTCAATCCGCTCAATCGCCGAAGCATTCAACCCCCGCTGCGCCAATTGCCCGTGTAGCGTCATCGCCGCTTCCACTGCCGTCTGCGCGTGAAACTCCGCCGGGTAGCTGATCTTGAACAGCACGTTCTCCATCACATAGCTGTCATACGGCCGCTGAAACCTGAACGCCTGCCCGCCGAACGACACGTCATAGAAGCCCCACGTCTTCGCCGTCAGCGCCGTGGGATACCCCATCTCCCCCGCCCGCGCCATCAGCGCAAGCCGCACGCCGCGACTCGTCGCGTCGCCTGCCGCCCAGCTTTTCCGCGAGCCCGTGTTCGGCGCATGGCGATACGTCCGCAGGCTCTGCCCATCCACCCACGCCAGGCCGATCGCATTCACTGTCTGCTCTTCCGTCATCCCCAGCAGCCCGCACACCACGGCCGTCGTGGCCACCTTCACCAGCACCACATGGTCCAGGCCGACCTTATTGAACGAGTTCTCCAGCGCAAGGCACCCCTGAATCTCATGCGCCTTGATCATCGCCGTCAGCACGTCGCGCATCGTCAGCGGAGCCTTGCCCTCGGCCACGCGGACGCGGCTCAGCCAGTCCGCCACCGCCAGAATCCCGCCGAGGTTGTCGGATGGATGCCCCCACTCAGCCGCCAGCCACGTATCGTTGAAGTCCAGCCAGCGAATCATCGCCCCAATGTTGAACGCCGCCTGCACCGGGTCCAGCACGTAGCTCGTCCCCGGCACCCGCGCGCCATGTGGCACCACCGTCCCATGCGCAACCGGCCCCAGCAGCTTCGTGCACGCCGGATACTCCAGCGCTTCCAGCCCGCACCCCAGCGTATCCATCAGGCAATACCGCGCCGTCTCATGCGCCAGCGTGCTCGTCACCTCATACCCCAGCGCATACCGAGCGATGTCCACCATCACCGCGTCCGGCGCCGGCCTTACTCCCCCACGTTCATGCGACACACTTCCCTCCCACAATTCTCCGGGTGCCCCTGGTCTCGATTCTGAGACTTGGAAACAACGACCCCTGCTCAGCCACAATCACCGGGTGCCCCATTCATGGCGTCCGCGCAGCGGACGCCATGGGTGGGAAACCATCGACCCTGACCAGGCCAACGTGCGCGGGTGCCCCTGGTCTCGATTCTGAGACCAGGGAATCCACAACCCACTACCCCCGCTCCCCAATCGCCACAAACGCCCTGTTCTCCGGCCCCGTGTAATTCGCGCT
>JAGWML010000214.1 GCA_028873155.1 Acidobacteriota bacterium | reverse complement strand
CGAAAGGGACTTCATCGCCTCAGGCGGTACGCTCTCCGACGAGCGTGTACCCCTGGTGCATCTTCTCGACGACGGCTTCCAGCACCGCCAACTCCATCGCGACATCGACATCCTCCTCCTCAACCGCGAAGACTGGCAGGACTCGCTGCTCCCCGCCGGCAACTTGCGCGAGCCCCTCCGCGCCGCCGCCCGGGCTCATGTCATCGCCATCCCAACTGAGGACCCCGGCCTCGAAGCCGAGCTCCGCGCCCGTGGCCTCACCTGCCCCATCTGGCGCATCCGCCGGCTCATGGAAGTCCCTGCCGTCACCGGCCCCGTCGCCGCCTTCTGCGGCATCGCCCGCCCCGCGCAGTTTTTCGCCGGACTTGAAGCCCAGGGGCTCAGGCTCGTCCTGCGCCGTGCATTCCCTGACCACCACCGCTATACCAGCGCCGACCTGAACCAGCTCGCCACCGAAGCGTTCACCGCTGGCGCCACCGCCCTCGTCACCACGGAGAAGGACGCCGTCCGCATCGGCACTCTGCCACATCTCCTTCCACAGGACATGCCGCTGCTCACAGCCACCCTAGCCGTGCAGCTTGAAGACGAGCCAGCACCGATCGACTGGCTGGAGAGACGGCTTGCGGAGTCGCATCTGGCGCAGGCCAATCGCCGTGCCACCGATAGGCATGCCAGCCATGATCCCTCCAACATTCGCCTCTGAAACCTCCCGCCCCACTGCCACGAACGCAGATTCCATGTGAGAAAATCGTAGTTTGCAAGCGCAGTCCAAGTTCCGCCTTCTCGTGGTCCGCCTGGGTGCCATGGGCGACATCCTCCACGCCCTGCCCGCCGTCACCGCGCTCCGCAAGGCGCATCCCTCCTGGGTCATCGACTGGGTCGTCGAACCCCGCTGGCGCGCCCTGCTCTCCGCCGAATGCGCCACGAGCCGCGACACCACCCTCCAGCCCATCGTTGATCGCCTGCACCTCGCTCCCACTAAGGAGTGGCGGCGCAAGCCATTGAGCGCAAATACGTTGCAGCATATCCGGCAGATGCGCTCCAACCTCCGCGAGTGCCGCTACGACGTGGTCCTCGACCTTCAGGGCTCCATCCGCTCCGCCGTCATCGGCCGCATGGCCGGCGCCCGCCGCCGCATCGGGGAGGCCGACCCGCGTGAGCGACCCGCGCGCTGGCTCTTCACGGAGCGTGTCCAAACCCGCGGCGCGCACGTCATCGAGCAGGACATCGAGCTCGCCGCTTCCATCGCCGGCGACACCCTTGACCCCATCCAGCCCATGCTTCCGGTCGATCCCGCCGCCGAAGCCTGGGCCGCCGAACTCGTTGGCACTGCTGGCCAACCCATCGCCCTCATCAACCCCGGCGCCGGCTGGGGAGCCAAGCGCTGGCCGCCCGAGCGCTACGCCGCCGTCGCTCGCGCCCTCGCCCTGCGCGGCCTCCGCGTGCTCATCAACGCTGGCCCCGGAGAGGTCGCTCTCGCCGGCGAGATCGCGCGGCACTCCGGCGGCACGGCGGCGGTCCTTGCGCCCTCTCTCGAGCAGCTCATCGCCGTCACCCGTCGCGTCGCCCTCGTCATCGCCGGAGACACCGGCCCCCTCCACCTGGCCTGCGCCCTCGGCAAGCCTGTCGTCGGCATCTACGGCCCCACTGACCCCAGCCGCAACGGCCCCTTTGGCTCGCCCTTCCGCGTCCTCCGCAGCCCCCAGAGCCGCCGCGACCACACCCGCCGCGAAGCCCCCGAAGCAGGCCTCCTCACCATCCAGCCCGACGATGTGCTGCGCGCCGCCGCCGAGCTGCTTTATCCTGAGGCGTCCGCATGACCCAGCCCGACGCCACCACGACTCCGCAGCCGCACGACTGGATCGCCCGCTGGCAGCGCGTCGCCCGCCGCATCCGAGTACCCCTCGGCTTTCTCACCGCCATCGTTTACGTCTTTGACCTCTGGAGCCGCGCGCCGCGCACCGCTGCCGTCGCCTGGAGCCTTGCACTCGTCCTTCCCGGCCTCTGGCTCCGTGGATACGCCGCCGGATACGTCAAAAAGAATCGCGAGCTTACCCAGACCGGCCCCTACGCCCGCACCCGGAATCCGCTGTACCTCGGCTCCATGCTCATGGCCTTCGGCTTTGCGCTGGCCCTCCGCAGTTGGCCTGTTGCCCTGCTGCTCGTAGCCGGGTTTCTGGTCATTTACGTTCCCGTCATCGCGTCCGAGGAGCGTTTCCTGCGCGCCACCTTCCCCGATTTCGACGCCTACTCGCGCCGCGTGCCGCGTCTCCTGCCGCGCCTCACCGCCGCTCCCGCCCCTGCTGGCCAGTCCGGCAGCTTTTCCTTCGCTCTGTATCTCAAACACCGCGAGTACAATGCACTTATAGGGGCCGCGCTGCTCTACCTCTGCCTGCTCTTTTTGCGGACGGCTCTTGGCGCGTTGGCGCATGGTCTCGGGTAGCCTGCTGCCCTGCGACCCCCATTCGAGTTGAAAAACAAAGGAGCCAGGCCCTGCCGGTGAACAAGTTCAATCCCCTCAAGACCCTGCTCTGCACCTTCGCCCTCGTCGGCACTGCCTTCTCGCAGCAGATCCCCCCCTTGGCTCCGCCTCAGCCCGCCTTCCCGCTGCCCCAGCATCAGACGCTCACCTACGCCGTCGACTGGCGCGTCTTCCCCGCCGGCACCGCCGTCGTCCACTTTGACCCCCTCGGCGACCGCGAGCGCATCACCGCCACCGCCGTCACCAGCGGCGCCATCAACCTGCTCTTCCACGTCAGTGACCACTTTCAATCCACCGTGGACCGCGCCAGAGGCTGCACCTACCAGTTCGACAAGCAAACCGTCGAAGGCCGCCGCCAGATCAACTCCAACCTCCGCATCGATTACGAGGCCATGAAGTCCATCCTCGACGAGAAGAACGTCGTCAAGAACGAAAGCAAACACGTCGAGTCGCCCATTCCCGGCTGCATGACTGACCTGCTCACCGGCGTCTTCTACACCGCCACGCAGCCCCTCGTCGTCGGCCACAGCTTCGTCGTGCCCATCGTTGACGCCATGCACAACGTCCCGGTCACCATCAAGGTTGAGGGCCGCGAAGAGATCAAGACGCCGCTTGGCACCTTCAAGACCGTCCGCGTGCAACCCACCGCCGAGGCCGGCGTCGTCAAGAACCGCGGCAACATCTGGATCTGGTACACCGACGACGAACGCCACCTGCCCGTGCAGATGCGCGCGCGCCTCTTCTGGGGCACCATCACCTTCCGCCTCACCGGAAACGAAGACAAGTAGGCACCAGGAAGAGTGGTTCCATTCGCTCGGTTGGCAATCGGGCGGCGCATGCCGCACTGCAGGCGCCTATTGCATTCGAAACCGCTCCCGCATCAGCCTTTGCAGCCGCGGCCAATAGATGAGGTTGAAGGCAAGCTCCTTGTCCGGAAACATCCCCAGCGCCAGCCGCCGCGTATCCGCCACCATCTCTGAAGCTTCCTCCACCGTCAGCGTCGTATCCTGCGCAATCACCTGCGTCACCATGTTCATCACCACCTGCAGGCGGCGAATCTTGCGGCTCTCTTCCTTCAGTTCCTCGGGCGATTGAGCCTGTTCAGGCGCAGCGGCAGGCTCGGATGAAAAGGCGTCGGAGTGCGCGCCTCGGGGAAGATCCGGTGAACCCATGCGGCAATTCCTCCTGGGATATTGGACGGAACAGCTTGCTTGTTGTGCATCCTAGCACTCCTGTCAACCCCCGCAAGCCTTCGCGCCGATTACACGGCCCCAGAAGGAATTAAATGCTCCAATCTTCTCGACGCTCAACCTGCCAGCAGCGCCTCAAGGCTTTCGACTGCGCCAGCCAGGCCCGCCTCGCCTTGCAAATGGGCCGCTGCAGCCGCCGCACTCCGCGCGATAGCCGGGTCGCTCCGCAACCGATCCAACAGATCAACGGCCCGCTCCGTTGAATAGCGGCTCTTCGGAATGCAAAGCGCCCCGCCACGCCGTTCAGCGCGCAGACCGTTGTCCGGCTGGTCCCATCCCCATGGCACGCACAGCATCGGTCGGCCCGCGCGCAGCCCCTGCGCCGTCGTTCCCGAGCCACCCTGGTGCACGATTGTGGAAGCCGCCGGAAACACCTCCGAGTACGGCGCGTACGGCAAGGAAAGAATCGAGGGTGTAATCCATTCCACCTCGCGCGTTGCTCCAATCAGAATCGCCCGCGCTGAAAGCCGCCGCGCCACCTCGATGCTCGTTGCATAAAAGCTTCCCGGATGACTCACAGCGGTCGAGCCCAGCGTAAACACTATCGGCGCATCGCCCGATTCGAGGAAACGCATGAGTATTTCGCTCCGCCGCGATTCCATCGGTTGACCATCATAGAAAACAAATCCGGGTTGCACCGTCTGGCCTGGCCAATCCGATTGCGGCGCCGCAAGCCACGACGAAAACAGGGCAAGCACCCGATGCGGCGAAAACTTGTCGCGCATCAACGGATCGCATCGCCCCGACAGGTGTTCTTGCTTCCGCAACTCCCGCACAGGATTCCACCAGTGCCGCGTACCCCATCGCGCGAGGTTCAGCAATGCGCGATACGGCAAGTGCCCCGCCTTCCGCACCGACATCATCCACGGAACATTCACCAGCAAAGAGGGGTCGTACGCCGAAAAGAACGAGCATGGCGAAAGGATCAGCGACGCCCAGCGCAGTCCAAGTTTTTCCGCGACAAGCGGAGCTGCAAACACAAGCTCGCCGGCAACCATCAGGTCCGCGCCGTCTACCGCAGCAAGCAGGTCCGCATAGGTATCCCGCAGATGAGGCAGGATGAGCCTGCGGAATAACACCTCGGGACCTGACTTCAGATCCTCACACTGCCCAATCAGCTCAGGCGCTGTCGGATCCCAATCCGGCCGCATCGGGCGGAAGTCCAGGGCCAGTCGCTCCACCTTGCCTCGGTAGAACTCTGTCGTGATGATCCTGATCCTGTACCCGCGGCGCTTGAGCTCCAATCCCAGCACAAGACACGGGTGCAGATCA
>JAGWML010000007.1 GCA_028873155.1 Acidobacteriota bacterium | reverse complement strand
CGGCGAGTCAGCGACTCCAGCACGCTGGCGATCATCCGGGCATAGGGCCGGGCGGCCAGCGCGCGCTCCTGAGCGCGGCGCAGTTTGGCGGCCGAGACCATCTTCATTGCCTTGGTGATCTGCCGCGTGTTCTTCACGCTGCGGATGCGCCGCCGTAGATCAAGGACATTTGCCATATCGTGTCTGCCTGCTCCTGCTCCGCTCTGCTACGCCGTGACTGCCGCCGCCTCTGCAACAAAGCCCGCCTTGTACTCCTTGAGCGCCTCGTGCATGCGGTTGCGCAGGTCATCGTCAATCGACTTCTTTTTGGTAAGGTCCTCGATCAGGGCTGCCTGCGCTGTGGCGAAGTATTTGTGCAGGCCATCTTCAAAGGCCCGGATATCCGCGACCTGCAGGTCGTCCAGATAACCTTGCGTGCCGGCGAAGAGCACGACCACCTGCTGCTGCCAGGAGAGCGGCTGGAACTGCGGCTGCTTCAGCAGCTCGGTCAGGCGCTGGCCGCGGTTGAGCTGCTTCTGCGTCAGAGGATCCAGATCCGAGCCGAACTGTGCGAAGGCCGCGAGTTCGCGATACTGCGCCAGATCGAGCTTGAGCGTGGAACCGACCTGCTTGACCGCCTTGATGGCTGCGGAGAAGCCGACGCGCGAAACCGAAAGGCCGACGTTCACAGCCGGACGCACACCGGAGTTGAAGAGGTCCGTCTCAAGGAAGATCTGGCCGTCGGTAATCGAAATCACGTTGGTCGGAATGTAGGCCGAGACGTCGCCCGCCTGCGTTTCGATGACTGGCAGCGCTGTCAGACTGCCGCCGCCCTTCTTGTCGCTCATCTTGGACGAGCGCTCGAGCAGGCGCGAATGGAGATAGAACACGTCGCCGGGGTAGGCTTCGCGGCCCGGCGGACGGCGCAGCAGCAGCGAGATCTCGCGATAGGCCATGGCGTGCTTGGAGAGGTCGTCGTACATGACCAGCGCGTGCTTGCCGTTGTCGCGGAAGTATTCGCCGATGGCGGTAGCCGCGTAGGGCGCGAGGTAGAGCATGGGCGCGGGTTCTGAGGCCGAGGCGGCGACGATGATGGTGTGGCCCATGGCGCCGGCTTCAGTCAGCGTCTGCACAACCTGCGCGATCGACGAGCGCTTCTGGCCAATGGCGCAGTAGATGCAGATCAGGTCGTTCTTCGCGTTGTTGATGATCGTGTCGAGCAGCACGGCGGTCTTGCCGGTCTGGCGGTCGCCGATGATCAGCTCGCGCTGGCCGCGGCCGATCGGAATCATGGCGTCGATGGCTTTGAGACCTGTCGCCATCGGTTCGCGCACGGGCTGGCGATCGATGATGCCGGGCGCGAGGCGCTCCACGGCCAGCGTTGTCGTTGTGGCGATCGGGCCTTTATCGTCAATCGGCAGGCCGAGCGCGTTGACCACGCGGCCAATCATGGCCTCGCCCACCGGCACGGAGAGAATCTTGCCGGTGCGCTTGACTTCCTGGCCTTCCTTGAGCTCTGTGTAGTCGCCCAGAATAACGGCGCCCACCTGGTCTTCTTCGAGCGAGAGCGCGAGGCCGGCGATGCCGTGCGGAAAGCTCAGCAGTTCGCCCGCCATGACCTTGTCGAGGCCGTGCAGGCGCGCGATGCCGTCACCGAGCGAAGTAATGGTCCCGACCTCGTCAACCTGGACCTTGGCGTCGTAGTTCGCGATCTGCTCGCGAAGAAGCTGTGTGATTTCGTCTGCCTTAATCTGAGCCATCTTTGCTCTTCCTGTCCTTGAATCCGTTTGAAAGCTTTGTCAAACCTGTTGGAACCTCAGTCTGCGACCAGCGTTTCGCGCAGCCGCTGCAACCGGCCTCGCACGCTGCCGTCATAGACGGTGGAGCCGATGCGCACCACGGCGCCGCCCAGGATATTGCTGTCCAGCCTGAAGCTGGCCTCGACTTTGCCGCCAGCTAGCTTGCCGGCCCCGGCCAGCAGCGATTCCTTCTCCGCGGCGTTCAACTCGCGCGCCGTCACAATCTCTGCCTGCTGGATGCCCATGCGTGCCTGCAGCGCCTGCCGGTACGCTGCCACCACGTCCTTCACGCCGCTGATGCGGTCGTTATCAATCAGGACCGCAATCAAATTTCTGACTTCCTTCTGGAGCGCGAGCTTCTCGTTCAACTTGTCGAGAATCGCAACCTTTTGAGGGGCGGCCACCGCGGGATTGGTCAGGAACGCCTGCAACTCCGCGCTGCCTTCCCATGTGGCGACAAAATCGCCCAACTGGCGGTCCACCGCGGCCGTATCGAGCTTTGCGGAGGTGACCACATCGAGAAACGCATGCGCATACCGTGCAACGTAAGCGGCCATCTAGTTCTGTCCCCTTCTGGCGGCATCGCGCACAAACTCATCGATTAGTGCCTGATCCGTCTCCTGGGTCAGCACCAGCTGGCGGCTCGCGTGCTCGATGGCGAGGTCGGCTGCGAAGGTGCGCAGTCCGCGACGGGCCTGAGCCGCGGCCGCAACCAGCTCTTGCTCGGCGGCAGCAACAATCCGTGCGCTCTCTTCACCGATGCTGGCCTTGATGCGAGCCTCGTCTCCCCTGCTCTCTTCCTCGGCTTGTGTACGAATCTGCGCGATCTCCTCATCCAGCCGCGCCAGCCTGGCTTCAACGGCAGAGAGTCGGGTCCGGGCCTCTTCGGTCATCTTTCGCGCCGAAAGCAGATTCTCCTGCAAGGTCCGCCGGCGGGTGTGAAGCAACCGGGGCACAATGCGCGCCAGCGGAACGCCGAGCGCCAGGACGATCAGGGCAAAGTTGAAGTACTCGAACAACCGAGCCGTCGTCTCTGTTCCAAGGTGCAGGGTGCGCGCGAACCAGCGCACAATCGCCGCATGGCGGTAGATGTCGGCTTCGTTCTGCTCTGCGGAGGGCTTCTGGCTCTCGACCGCGCCCTGTGCAGCCTGCGATGCCGAAGCGCTTTCGGACTGGGTTGCGGCGGGCGCTGGATTGGACTGCGCGCGGCTCACGCAGGGGATGGCGGTGCACAGAAATGCTGCCATCAAGAAGGATCTGAGAATTCCTGCTGCGGGGCGCTTCAAAAAGGAGGCGGACATCAGTGAGACCCCTCCATCGATGCAGGCAGAACGGCTCGTACGATCCGGCCCGCGATTTCAGCCACTGAAGCCTGCAGGCTTTGCCGCGCGCTCTCCGCATCGGATTGAAGTTGTGCTTTTGCGGCGGTGATACGCGCGCCGGCAGCCTTGCGCGATTCTTCGACCGCCGCATCCCGCTCGGCCGTCCACTTGCGGATCCGCTCCTCGCGCGCTTTGTAAATCTGGGCGCGGGCTTCGCGCAGCTTTCCCGCGTACTCGGCTGCCTTAGCCTCAGCGCGGGCAATCGCCTGTTGCGCTTCTTCAACCGCGCCTTCGGTGCGGGCGCGGCGGTCCTTGAGGATAGCCGTCAGCGGTTTCTGCACCAGGAACTGGTAAGCCAGCACCAGGATGAGGAACAACAGGGCTGTGGGCATGGCGCCAACAAACAAGGCGCCAACTTGTTGCATCAACTCTTGCATTCGTTTACCGGTTCTTCAGGCGGTATTTTGGGTTGACTTTCTGTGGCGGTGGAACACTTTTTTGTATCAGGCGGAAACACGCAAGTCAACGCGATTCAGACCGTTCCCACAGCGCTGTGTGACTGCGGTCACGGATGGGGAAAATCGCTCAAAAAAGCACTTGCTTTCCACTACAACGGGCCTAAACTAAAGATACCACCTAGACCCGGTTCAGGGTCCAGCGGGCGGCAGGTTGCAGGACGTCTCTCCACTCCTGGGGCTTGCTGCCCGCCTCTTATTTTCCGCCCCGTTTTCCAGAGTTCATCGGCGCTCCTCACAGCACCGTGAGTCGTATGCTGAGTACAGTTCAGACCCGGCGATGAGTGACTTTGCCCAAACCGTCAAGCAGCAAGCCGACATCGTCAAGGTGATCGAGGGCTATATCCGCCTGCGCAAGGCCGGAGCAACGAACTTCACGGGTCTTTGCCCGTTCCACAAGGAAAAGTCTCCTTCCTTCAGCGTCCATGCCGTGCGGCAGTTCTACCATTGCTTCGGCTGCGGCGTCTCCGGCGACGTCTTTTCGTTCGTCGGCAAGATTGAGAGTGTGGGCTTTCCCGAGGCGGTGCGTATCGTCGCGCAGAAGTGCGGAATCCCGCTGCCGAAGCGCGAGTATTCCTCGCCGGAAGAGGCAGCCGGCGCCCGCCTGCGGGGCAGGTTGCTAGACCTGCACGAAGCTGCGACAGCGTGGTTTGAGGAGCAGATCCAGGGGCCTGAAGGGGCACTGGCGCGCGAGTATCTGGCGGGCCGGGGACTCGACGCCAAAGGCATCCGCGAGTTCCGCATCGGCTACGCGCCCGATAGCTTCAAAGCCCTGCGCGAGCGGCTCGGCGGCATGGCCGATGAAGAGACGCTGCGCGCGAGCGGGCTGTTCAGCTCAAAAGATCAGGGCGATGGGACGCAGGGACCTCTCTATGACAGGTTTCGGAAGCGCGTGATGTTCCCCATCCGCAATGAGAGCGGACGCGTCATCGCCTTCACCGCGCGCACCCTGGAGACCGGTGAAAAAGCTGGAGCAAAGTACATCAACTCACCCGAGACGCCGCTCTATACAAAAGGCCAGGTGCTCTTCAATCTCGACAAGGCAAAGACGGCGATTCGGCAGGCAGAGTTTGCGCTGCTGGTTGAGGGGCAGATGGATTGCATCAGCGTCTTTCTGCGGGGAATCCAGAACGTGATCGCGACCAGCGGGACTGCCTTTACCGAGCAGCAAGTCGCAATCCTCAAGCGGCACACCTCGAATGTCGTGGTGAACTTTGACCCGGACGCTGCCGGCGCGAACGCGGCAGAAAAGTCCATCGCATTGTTGACGGAAGAGGGCTTCAACTTGAAGCTCGTGACGCTGGAAGGGGGGCTGGACCCCGACCGCTACGTGCGGGAGCGCGGCGTGGATGCGTACATCCAGGCGATTCGTGGGGCGCGGCGGCAGGCGGATTACCTGATCGAGAGGGCGCGCCAGATGTTCCCAGGCGGCAGTGCGGAGCAGAAGGTCAAGGCCATGAACTACTTGCTGCCGCATGTTCGGCGCATGCCGGAGAAGCTGGCGAGGGACCAGTTTGCCGCCGATGCGGCGCAGAAACTGGGGATCGATTCGGCGGTGCTGCGGGAAGAGTTGAGACAGGCGGCGCTCAAGCGGCGGGACCGGATTGAGGTTCGCCCGGCAGCGCTGACCGAGGTGGAGCGGATTTTGCTGCGGGCTCTGGCCATCACCGATCCTGAGTTTGGGAAAGCCCGGCGGGCCGCTGCAGACGCGATTGCACGGCAGCCCCAGTGGTTTGAGGGACTTGGCTCATTCCCTGCGCTGCAGGCGCTGGCCGGTCGCGGAGCCTCGGACCCGATGGAAGTGGTGGAGGACCAGACTCAGCGGGCACTGCTGGCCGAGGCGCTGCTGGGTGAGACTGAGCCACCGTCCGCAGAAACGGTGCTGGGTTCAATCGTCAGCCTGCAACAGAGAAAGCTCGAAAGCCAGGTGCGTTCTGTCCGGTCCCAGATTGGTGAAGCCGAACGGCGAGGGGACTTTGGGGAACTGGCGGTGCTGACCCAACGCAAGCTGGAGCTGGACCGGGCACTCCGCAGCCTGAGTCTTTCGTAGGCGATCCTGCACGTTGCTGGTGCTTTTCGGCGGCCGCCTCGCGCTATTCTTTTGCGTCAAAAGGGCCATTTCCGCGTCTATAAAAATAGAGCAGAGCGGGCAGAGGAGCTGGATTCTGCCCGAGCCGGTCCGGGGCTGCCAGGTTGAGCTGCCCAAGTGATTCGTGCAACGGCTGAAATAGCTGTGGCAACGAAAAGGCGGACTGTGGTAATCTATTGATCTCTGTGAGGATGCGCGCCACTTTGCCCCATACATGAGCTGCGGCTCGCGGGCGACCAGGCGAAACCTGAAGCGCGAACATCCTGTTCCGAGCGATATTTTTGACCGCCTCTGCTTGCGGAGGCCGCAGGTCTGCGTCGGTGTGTGGCGATTTTCCCCGTGAAATCTGCTGATGCCCACGCACGGACCTGACACCAGTGCGCGAAGCGGTGCATGGAAAGCTTTGCGCTGGAGAGCAGGAATACTTTGGCTATCGACGAAAAGTTTGAAGACGACATTCACAATCTGATCGATACAGGCAAGGAAAAGGGCTACCTGACCTACGGCGACGTGAACGATATGTTGCCGGAGGACATGAATTCGCCCGATGACCTGGACGACCTGATTACGACCATCGGCACGCAGGGCATCGATCTGCTGGAAGGCCCGAAGTTCGGGGGCGAGAAGGACTTTGACCTCGAAGAGGGCGAAGACGTTGAGCTCGACCTGACACCGGGCACGCTGGAAAAGACCAACGACCCTGTGCGCATGTATCTGCGCGAGATGGGCACCGTGCCGCTGCTGACGCGCGAGGGCGAGGTTGAAATCGCCAAGCGCATTGAGCGCGGCCAGATGCGCGTGATGAAAGCCATCTCGCGCTCGTCGATTGTGATTCGCGAGATCATCGCGCTGGGCGAGGACCTGAAGCGCGGCGTGCGCAACGTGAAAGAGGTCGTGGTCTTCGACGAGGAAGAACTGACCGAAGACGTGGTGCAGGCCCGCGTGCGCGCCACGGTGACGCGCATCGATGCGCTGATCAAGCACCAGAAGAAGATTCAGCAACTGGAAGAGAAGCAGGCAGCGGCCACGAGCAAAACGAGTCAGCGCGAACAGCGCCGCACGCGGTGGGCCATCGCGCGTGAAAAGGTCTATGTTTCGCGCATCGTTCGCGAGTTGAAGTACACGGGCATGGAGCGCAAGCGCCTGCTCGACCGCGTGAACAAGACCGTGGACACGATGCGCACGCTGGAGCGGCAGATTCGCTCGCTGGACCAGAAGCACGAAGCGTCGAAGAGCGAGGAGCTGAAGAAGGAATACCGCCGCCAGCAGAAAAACTGCAAAGCAGATCTGGACAAGATCGAGGCGGATTCAGGCGTCTCCATCGCCGAGCTGAAGCGCACGCAGCGCGAGATGATCCAGGGCGATATGGACGCCGAGCAGGCCAAGCGCGAGCTGATCGAGGCCAACCTGCGACTGGTCGTCTCCATCGCCAAGAAGTACACCAATCGCGGTCTGCAGTTCCTTGACCTGATTCAGGAGGGCAACATTGGCCTGATGAAGGCCGTGGACAAGTTCGAGTACCGCCGCGGCTACAAGTTCTCGACGTACGCGACATGGTGGATTCGCCAGGCCATCACCCGCGCCATCGCCGATCAGGCCCGCACCATCCGCATCCCGGTGCACATGATCGAGACCATCAACAAGCTGATTCGTACCAGCCGCCAGCTCGTGCAGGAGCTGGGACGCGAGCCGTCGAGCGAAGAGATTGCGCGCCGCATGGACATCCCCGTCGCCAAGGTCCGCAAGGTGCTGAAGATTGCGCAGGAGCCGATTTCGCTGGAGACGCCCATTGGCGAGGAAGAAGACTCGCACCTCGGCGACTTCATTGAAGATCGTCAGGCTGTGTCGCCCTCTGAGGCTGTCATCAGCGTCAACCTCAAGGAGTACACCTCGCAGGTGCTGCGCACGCTCACCCCGCGCGAAGAGCGCGTCATCAAAATGCGCTTCGGCCTTGAGGATGGCTCCGAGCATACGCTGGAAGAAGTCGGTCAGAGCTTCCAGGTCACGCGCGAGCGTATTCGCCAGATTGAAGCCAAGGCGCTGCGCAAGCTGCGTCACCCCAGCCGCAGCCGGAAGTTGAAGGCCTTTGTTGAAGGCGTGAAAGAGATGTAAGGGGAACGTGCAAGCAGCTGCATTGCAGCCCAAGGCAAGCCGTGGCCTCGTAAAAAGGGCCGCGGCTTTTTTGTCCGGGGATGGTCTGGGGAGGCTCGTCGCCGATGATATGCTTGCACGCATGCCCGAGTTCCCTGCCAACCCGACACGTTTCGATCCCTATAAGAACTTCAAGTTCCGCGTGAAATGGGATGGTAAGTACGTTGCTGCCATTTCCAAAGTCTCCGCCCTCAAGCGCACGACGGAGGTGGTCGCCCATCGCGAAGGGGGCGACCCCAGCATCAGCCGAAAGTCTGCCGGGCTCACGGATTTCGACCCCATTATCCTGGAGCGCGGCCTCACCGAGGATCATGCGTTCGAGGACTGGGCCAACCTGGTCTGGAAGCTGGGCGCTGGCCTGGGTTCCGAGTCGGCACTGAACGAGTTCCGCAAGGATATCCGCATCGAGCTTTATAACGAGGCGGGACAACTCGTGCGCGCATACAAGGTTCACCGTTGCTGGCCCTCGTCGTACCAGGCTTTGCCGGATCTTGACGCCAATGCATGCGCCGTGGCTTTGGAGCATATCGTACTCGAAAACGAAGGCTGGGAACGGGACACATCCGTGGCCGAACCCAAGCAGACGTAGGTTCGCTTTTGGCTTACAAAATCACCCATGGCGCGCCGGGCGGGCCATCCAAGTCATTAGAATGGACCGAAGCACCAACCAGAAAGGTCCATTCGCATGATTTCCTTCTCGCGCCGCCAGTTTGGGAAGAGCGTGGCTGCAGCGGCAGCCACGGCCTACGCCGGTTCATCCTTGTCGGGGCTTGCTCTTGCGCAGCCGCAACCAGCCGCCCTGCACTATCCCAAAGGTTTTCTCTGGGGCTGCGCCACGGCTGCCTACCAGATTGAAGGCGGCGCCCAGGCAGACGGACGCGGACCCTCGGTGTGGGATACCTTCAGCCACACGCCCGGCAAAACTTATCACGGCGAAACAGGCGACGTGGCCGATGACTCCTACCACCTCTACAAAGAGGATGTGCAGCTGCTGAAGGCTCTCGGAGTCAGCACTTACCGCATGTCGCTCTCCTGGTCGCGCATCTTTCCGGAGGGCCGCGGCGCGTTCAATCCCAAGGGGCTTGACTACTACGACCGTGTCATCGACGAACTGCTCGCCAATCACATCACGCCATACGTGACGTTTTTCCACTGGGACCTGCCGCAGGCGCTGCCAGGAGGATGGCAGAACCGCGACACGTCGAAGGCCTTTGCCGATTACGCGGCGTTTGTCTCGAAGCGGCTGGGCGACCGCGTGCAGCACTTCATGACGACCAATGAGTTTGTCTGCTTCACGGATCTGGGGTATCGCTACGGCCAGTTCGCGCCCGGCATGAAGCTGCCAGATGCGGAGGCCAATCAGGTGCGGCATCACGGCATTCTGGCGCACGGCCTTGGTGTGCAGGCGATTCGTGCGAACACGCCTGCCGCCACGCAAGTGGGTCTGGCAGAGAATGCAACCGTCTTTGTGCCAGTGATGGAGACGGATGCGCACATCCAAGCCGCACAAAAGGCGATGCGCGTGGGCAATGCTCCGTTTCTCACCGCGCTGATGGAAGGCAAGTATATCGACGAGTACCTCGCGCAGGAAGGCGCGAACGCACCCAAAGTGGAACCCGGCGACATGCAGGCGATTGGCAGTCCGCTCGATTTCGTGGGCCTCAACATCTATACGCCGACGTACGTGCGGGCAGACGACTCGCCGCTGGGCTTTGCCGTGGAGCCCAATCCATCGTCTTATCCGCATATGTATTCGCCGTGGCTGACGCTCGGGCCGGAGTGCATCTACTGGGGCGTGCGCAATGTGTGTGACCTGTGGAAGCCAAAGGGCATTTACATCACAGAAAACGGCACATCCTCAGACGACGTGCTGACGCCCGCGGGCCGCGTGGAAGACGTGGATCGCGTGATGTATCTGCGCAACCACCTCACGCAGTTGCATCGCGCCGTGGACGAGGACTATCCCGTCAAGGGCTATTTTCTATGGAGCCTGATGGACAACTTCGAGTGGGCCGATGGCTACAGCAAGCGCTTCGGCATTCATTATGTGGATTTCAAAACACTGAAGCGCACTCCCAAACTCAGCGCGGAGTGGTATCGGAACGTCATCGCGCAGAACAGAGTCGAGTAGCGCGAGCGTGCGTCAGTGCGATTCTGCCGGCTGCATGATGCGCAACAACGGATGCCCGTCGATGTTCTCAAGCGGGAAATAGACCAGGTGTGTCTGCGGGTCCACGGCCACGGTGTGCGCATGCGGCATTGTGAACTGCGCAAGGGTATGCAGGTCGCCGCCCGCTTCCTGAAAGACGGTCACTGTGCCTGACTCGGCCGAGACATACAGCCGGCCGAGGCCCGCATCAAACGCAAGCACATCCGGGTCTTCACCGACGCTGTGAACGGCGACGGTCGACAAGGTCTTCAGATCGAAAACGGCAAGCGAATGATTCGCCTCGCCCGCAATAAAAGCGAGGCGGTGCGCCTGGTCAAGCGTGATGCCATGCGGGTCTTCTACGCCCGGCAGCGAATAGCGAGCGACAATCTTCATGCTTGCAGGATCGATGACCGCGAGCTGGTTCAGGCCGTGCACGGCGACAAGAATGTGGCCCGAGCCGGGATCATAGACAGTGTTGCCCGCGCCGCCGCCAAGCGGGATGCTCGTGATGAGCGTGTTGGTCTTCGCATCAACAACGGCATCCACGCCGCCGTGCTCGTCGGACACAAAGACCCGCTGCACAGAGGGTGCATAGGCAATGCCGTCGGGATAGTCGATCGGACCCGCGGTGGCAATCTTTTTGAGCGTGGACATGGCGACGATCGCGAGTTGATGGGTTCCCGTTGCAGAGACAAAGACCCGGTCAATCTGCGGCACGGCCAGGACGCCGTGAACTCGCGCAAAACCGTCGAGGTTGGCCACCACCTTGCGTTTGCGCACGTCAAAGGCAATCAACTGATTTGCATTCATGTGCGCAATGTAGAGCACCCCGTGCCCGGCATCTAGGCTTTGATAGTCGAAGCGAACTGCAGGCCCCGGCATTGGTATGTCCTCAACCGTACGCAATGCGGAATTGCCGGCTGCATCGCCCTGCGCGATGGCGGGCCGCAAAGAAACCGCCGCAAAGAGAAGTGCGCTTATCTGGAGAGAGCGCCGTCCAAAGATTCTTCGCATTCTGTTCCCCGCTACACGCTTATGGCTTGCTTTGCTGAAGTTGCGCCGCGGTGGGCTTTGCTGCCGCAGCATCGTTTGCCGGGGCAGGCGCCGCCGGCGGATCTGCTGAGCTTGTCGTTGCAGGCCGGGCAGCTTCTTTAGCGGCCTCTGCGCCCGATGCTCCTGGCCCGGCTGCAAGCATGGGCGTTGCTGGAATCAAAGGCAGAACCTGCATGGTGAGCACTTGCGTGGTGCCAGCGTCATCCCGCAAGTGCAGGTAGAGATTTCCATTGGCAGGGTGGGGCACGCTGATCTCGGTGCCGGTGAAGTCGTACGGCACCTCGGTGGGGTTTTGAGAATCCTGCGTGGCAGCAAAAGAAGCGGCCAGGAACAGGTTGTTGCCACTCAACAGGCAAGGTTTGGAGAGCGCGCGCGGGCAGCGCAGATCGGTGAAAGTGGGCAGGCGGACGAGCGTGCCCAGCGGCAGCCAGTCGCCGGTGACCCCATCGCCAGAGATGGCCCGGATGCGGATGGGGCCGAAGGCAGAGGAGCCGAAGCGGGCGAATGGCTTGATGACGCCGAGCGCGGTCTTCTGGTCTTCCAGCATCAGACTCCCGTCGGCGAGTGAAAGCACGGTGTGAAAGCTTCCATCCGTGGCGGCGAGTTCGACCTTCTCATCCCGCGGGAAAGCAGATGGACTCTGCGAGCGCACAAAGAAGACCAGCCGCCGATCGACGGGCAGGTCATCCGCACTGGCCAACTGAACGGGTGAATTGCCGCCGGCTGCGTCATCCTGTGAGCCCTTGCTGAGCAGAACAATCTGCGGACGCGGCACAGCGACATTGACGGGAACCCTGAGCGTGCGGCCATCGAAGAGACGGACTGCGGCCGTGTACGCCTTGCCGGGTTCCAGAGCGGTCGTGGAGCGATCTGCGTTGACGGTGAGACGATCGGAGTTCTCCACGCGATTGAGGGTAGCCGGACTCCACTGAATGCCGTCGAGGGAAATCTGCGCGACCTCGTCAAGACGCGTCCCGGTCAAAAGCGCAGTGTTGTCTCCCGCGCTCAGGGACAAGCGGTCAAGAGAAGCCGCTTCAGCATACGCCTGCAAGGGAACGCTGTCGGGATGATCGAGGCCATACTGGCGCACCTGAAGCGTGATTGGGCCTGGGGCTGAATCCTTCAGAGGAACACTTATCTCCAGTGTCTCCGGCAGTGACGACTTCCAGGCAAGGTCTTGTGTGCGGCCATCCGGCAACACCTGGTCCACTTTTTCCACGCACAGGGTGTTGTCTCCCCGCAGATGCAGAGTGTCAGCGCGTCCGACAACAAGGGCAGACCGGTCATCTGCCGCGACCGTCCAGTTGCCCGGCTCGGCAGAGTGCAGATTGTAGCGGGGTCCCTCCCAGTGATCGAAGCCCCACTTGCCACGTACAACGGCTGTCAGGTTGCCGGGCGGCAGGGTATGCGGAATGGCCTGGACAGTCATGCCTCCCTGCGCTGCGTCGGCGGTCACTGGCACGTCGATGGGGCCGCTCGATGACTCGACATGCAGCTTCAGGTCAGATGCCATCTGCGTGGCGAGAACGAGCGGTGCGCCATCAGCGGGTAAGACGAGGCCGGGCTTCTGCGCGCAGAATTGCTGAGTCGGGTCGACGGGATGTAGCGGCGGCATCTGCGCAGGGCCGATGGGCGGAAGCGCAACAATCACCACGGATTTGGGGTCGCGGAACGACGGGGGAACGCTTAAGCGCAAATTGAGCGTGTCGTCTTTGGGCAGAGCGAGCGCAGGAATGTATTGGTAGTGGGCGGTGTGAACCGACGAAAGAATCTTGACCGTGTCGACAATTGCGCCGACGTAGGGACTGTACATGCCGGCGCCCGCGGCCTGTGAATAGCTGAGCTGGTTCATCAGGTCGGCCGTCGAGCCGTTGGCAATCTGGGCCACGCGCGACTGCGTGCTCGCGTCATCCAGCACCAGTCCTTCAGTGTGTTGCGAGAGGCAGGTGGCCTGCTGTTCTTCCGGTTTGAGAAAGCAATCCTGATTGACTTTGATCCCCAGGCTCCGCGCAGAAGTCTCGGCTCGTTCCTTCAGCGATTTAGGATCGGTCTGGGATGTGACCTTGACCTCATTGAGAAATGCATCGAGGCGCATCCTGTCCCAGCTTGCCGATTGTAGATCCTGGGTTGCACGGACAAATGTGCCGGGTCTGCCCTTTACGGTGTTGCGCAGAGTTGAAAAATCACCGCTGGTCTCCGGCGCCAGAAAAAGGATGGCTTGCTGCGCCTCCTGCGGAACCGTGACGAAGACTCCTTCTTCCCGGGCTTGACGCGTCCAGGTCTCCACCCGCGTGAACCATGCGGGCGGAGGAGGATTGGTGGCGCCGCGCAAAAAAGCAACGACCAGCACATACCGCGCCGACTGGCTCTCCGGCAGGTCGGGGTGCACCCAGATACGATCGCCGGGAAGCAGATTCGGCACCGCGCCGATGGGCAACGTAACCTCGCCGCGTTTCACACGCACGTCAATTTTGGGACCATTCAGGTCGAATGACTGTGAAAATGCGGTCAGGCCGGACAGCAGGGTAAACGAAAGGAACGCGAGGGTAAATCCGCGGCGCATACCCCTATTGTACGGATTTCACAGAGCGCTTGCGGCGCGGCTGGCAGCTTCGCACTTGCCGGGCAACCCGGGCCGATCCCGGCCGGGTGTCGAATCGTATCCCACCCAAGCCAGCAGCGGCGAATTTCGTTTACACTAGGGGCTAGTTTGACGGTTCTATTGAGGCAGTTCAGCATACGTTTCTATTCTTAGTTGGAGAGAGTTCTGTTTAAACTTGACGGGAGCAAGGCCGTTTTCCCTGACTGGCCTCTGGTCCCGATCCTGCTGGATTGAAAAGAGCAGGTTTTCCGCCTTGAATGCGTGTTTGGGAGGCTGCACTTCGCTGTTTCTCTTGCAGCAGGCATAACAGGATGCACATTATTTGAAGCCTCGGCCATGAATACAGCCACGGAAGCGTATAGCTCGATGCGGAGAAAATACCATGAAATCAATTAGATCTGTGCAGAGCAGTTTGGATGTGAGCGGCGTAAGCATTCCTGAAGCGGAAGAGATTATTGAAGAGGCGCTGGGCGAGCTTGCATTTTCTCAAGATCCTGGACTGGTTCGTGCGCTGCATTTCCTGGCCCCCGATGGCTATGAGGCCGTGGTCGAGCTCTGTGGCGAAAGCGGCAGGAGCAAGCGGCGGACCGCATCCGCCAGTTCATGGAATCCCGAAGAAGACGAGATCCGCATCTACTTTGAACGAATTGAAGAAGGCGAGCCCACCCATCGCGCTGTTCGTTCTACCAGAGGGTTTCAGGAACATGCGGGCGGTGGAGAAGGCAGTCTGGATATCGCCACGGCTGGCGATATGGACGCGCGTATCAAAGAGCTGTGCACAGCGTTGTCCGAGGCGGAGCGAGGTGGGCATGCTTTTATTGCGCTCAAATGGTTCCGCGATTCGTTCCTTCCACGGAAGCAGTTCCGCTGGAATCGCACGGCGGAGTCAAGGCAAGTGGTGCTCGCCGAAGCGATTCAGCGCGGCGTCGTGCTGACGAGCAAGATTGCGAACCCCAAGACGCCGGCGTATCCCACGACGACCATCCGGCTGAACCGCGCCGAGTCCGCGGTTCCTGATGAAGGCCATCGCTTCCAGCCGATTGCTTCGCAGGGCAGCATTGAGGAGACAATCGAGGAAGCCCGGGGGAAGCTGTGAGCTGCTACTTTTTCGAGTTGACGGCATTCTTCCGGCTCTTTGTGAAGGAACCCGGGACAGACGCAATGATGCGCCTGATTGAATCGCTCGAAGACAATCGCAAACTGATTGCAGCCTCCACGCCACTGGAAATCTATGCCGGCATTCGCCGGCGCGAGCGATCCAACTCGATCAGCAGCGCCGATGCGACTCTGGCACTGGAGATTCTGCGGACCGAGTCGGCGCGCGTTGTTCAGCAGCCTTTGAATCCTTCTGTTCTGGATACCGCGAGGCAAGTGCTGGACCGCTCAGACGTGCACTGGATCGACGCCGTGCAGCTAGCCGCGGCCATGGTGGCGCGAGAGATGTTCGAAGGGGTGGACATCATCTTTGTTTCCACGTCCGGCCCTCTGCTGGACGCGGCCCGGAGCGAGGGTTTTCACACTCTGAATCCGACCGTTGAGGAGATTCCTCCCGCCGCCTGAGTCGTCAGGTGCGACGGAACCGATTCGCCTTTTCAAACTCATCGCGCAATTCCGGCGTGTGAAGATTTTCACGCAAGTGCGCTAGTCTTTGTTCAAGAATCAGCAGCGCCTTCGCAATTTCATCCGAATTCGTGTGGGCGATGTCGCGCCACATGGAAAAGGGGCTCGCGCCCAGGCGAGTCATCTCGCGCAGGCCGCGTCCACCTACATCCTTCAACTCGGGGACTTCTCCCACCTGGTCTTCGAGCACCGCGCTCAAAGCGGTCGAGAGGAACTGAGGCAGGTGACTGACCCACGCGACGAGTTCGTCATGCCGCTCTGCATCCAGGTCGATAATCTTCGCACCCATTCGTTCGACCCATGCGCGCCATTCTACGATGATTTGACTTGCGCCCTCGGTGCGCTTCCATGCCGGGTTCTCCGTGAACAGCCAAACGGCATCTCTGTACAGGTTGGCTTCTGCGAGCGATGCGCCGCCGCGCTCCTTGCCTGCCATGGGATGGCCGGGAAGAAACGCCGCGCGCCCCTTGCGGTTGAAATGACGGTCGGCCGCAGTTGAAATCTTCGCCTTCGTGCTCCCGAGGTCGGTGATCACCTGATCCGGCTCCATCACGCCAGCCAGTTGTTCCATCCAGTCGAGAATCGCAAGCACCGGAGTCGCCAGCACGAGGATCTGGCACGAACGCGCCATTTCGAGAGGATCGGCTGCGACCGTGTCGATGGCGCCCATGTGCAGAGCAGTTTCGGCTTGCTCCGGGCTGCGGTTCCACCCAGCAATCGAGCCTTGGAATCCAGCGGCGCGCAACGCCAGGCCTGTGGATGTGCCCAGCAGGCCCGTGCCGAGAATGGCGATGCGCTCGATCATCCGGAGGCTTTTACTCTTTCTTGCTTCCTATAAGGTGCGTCCAACTGCCGTGGCAACAACCCGCATCTCTTTCATCAAAGCGTCAAACTGTTCCATGTACAGAGTCTGCGCCGCATCGGACGCAGCCTTGTCCGCGTTGGGATGGACTTCGACGAGGATGCCGTCTGCTCCGGCGGCAACGGCGGCCTTGGCCAGGGGGGCAACCATATCGCGCCGTCCCGTGCCGTGCGAGGGATCGCCGACGATGGGCAGATGGGAAAGTTTCTTCACCACCGGAATTGCGGCAATGTCCATCGTGTTGCGCGTCGCCGTTTCGTACGTACGGATGCCGCGCTCGCAAAGGATCACGTCGTAGTTGCCGCCAGAGAGAATGTACTCGGCTGACAGCAGCAGTTCTTCGATGGTGGCGGCGATGCCGCGCTTCAGCAGCACAGGCTTGCGAACCTGCCCAAGCTCGCGCAGCAGGTTGAAGTTCTGCATGTTGCGCGCGCCCACCTGGAAGCAATCGACCAGCGGAAGCATGGGCTCAATCTGTGAGATCTCCATCACCTCGCTGATGACCAGCAGGCCGTGCGCTTCTGCAGCTTCGCGCATCAACTGGAGGCCTGGGATGCCGAGTCCCTGGAATGCGTAGGGCGAAGAGCGGGGCTTGAAGGCGCCGCCGCGCAGAAAGCTGCCGCCCGATTCCTTGACGCGCCGGGCCGTCTCAAAGATCTGTTCGCGGTTCTCGATGGAGCACGGCCCTGCCATCACAATGACCTGATTGCCGCCGATCTTCACGCCGTTGCGAAATTCAACAACGGTGCCCTCCGGGCGAAATCCGCGCCCGGCCAGCTTGTAAGGAGAACTGATGCGGTGCACGTGTTCGACACCGGGAAGCAGCTCAAACTTGCTCAGATCCAGCGAAGCTGTGGGGCCCACTCCTGCAAGGATGGTCTGAAGCGCACCAGTCGTCCGATGCACACCGACGCCGGCCTCCACCATGGCCTCGATGACTGCATCAATCTGTTCTTCGGTCGCATGTTCCTGCATTGCAACGATCATTGCTTGTTCCCTGTCTCGGGCGCATCTGCGCCTGTGCCTTGGCCCTGTGCTTTCGCCCGGGCGTGTTTCTCTGATGCCAACTCGTTCCTTTGCAGCGCCCGCATCACGTCGATAATGCGCTCGTAGATGTGCGTCAGTTCGATGTCGGGCAGCGGGCCCTTGTTGGCCGCGCGCACGTTGGCATAGATCACCTTTTCACGCGCCGGTTCATACACCGGCAGGGAAGTGGCGACCTTGAGGTGCCCAATCATCTGTGCCGCGCGTGCCCGCTCGCTCAGCAGTTCCACGAGCTGGCGGTCCAGTTCATCGATCTTGTTTCGCAGTTCTTCCAGCGTCATCGCATCCTCGTGTTGCAACCCGGGAAGTGCCGCGGGCTGGTCTCGCCCAGAGGCTTCCTGTGTGCATTGGAGCTAAAGTTGAGTGCATCTGTGCGGCGCGTGCGCCGCCCAACCGGTAGCTTCTTTAACGGGCCAGTGCCGCTGGTTGCAGCCGCAGGCCCTTGATAAATCGCGCAACCGCGCCGGGCGATGCCTCGGGGTCTGACCGCTCGATCAGCTCGACAATCGCGCTGCCAATCACCGCTGCATCCGCGAACTCGCCCACCTGGGCAACGTGTTCCGCGCTGGAGATGCCAAACCCTACGGCAATTGGCAGCCGGGTCCATCGCCGAATGCGGGCCACTAGCGCTGCGGCATCAATGGTCAGGCTCTCCTGCTTGCCCGTGATGCCCGTCCGAGAGATCGCGTAGACAAATCCTTTGCTGTGTTGCGCAATCGCCTGCAGGCGAACGTCGGGACTTGTGGGCGCGGCCAGAAAAACGGGCGCAAGGCCCACACGATTCATCTGAGCCAGATAATCGTGCGCTTCCTCTACGATCAGGTCGGTCACGAGCACGCCGTCCGCACCGGATGCCGCCGCGTCGTCTGCAAAGCGCGCAAGCCCGTAGCGCAAAATCGGATTGAAATAGCTGAAGATGACTAGTCCGGCTGACGGCCGCGCCGCGCGAATTTCGCGTGCGAGCGCAAGCACGTCTCTCAGGCGTGTGCCGCGTGCAAGAGCCCGTTCACTGGCGCGCTGAATCACAGGACCGTCTGCAAGCGGGTCACTGAAGGGCACGCCAAGTTCGATCACATCCGTGCCTGCGTCGATCGCTTCCAGTGCGATGGCGCGCGTGGCATCGAGGCTGGGATCGCCCGCCGTCAGATACACCACAAGTCCGGGTTTGTGATGGAACTGGATTGCCATCGAAGTCGTTTCCTGCGCGCTCTCTAGAGCTTCAATTCGTGTGCAAGGATGCCCATATCCTTATCGCCGCGCCCAGAGAGGTTCACTACCAGTATGTCATGCGTGCCCATCGTTGGCGCAATGCGAATCGCCTCGGCGACCGCGTGTGCGCTCTCCAACGCAGGCAGAATGCCTTCAGTCCGCGCCAGTCGCACAACCGCGTCCAGCGTTGCAGTATCGTCTTGTGAGACGTACTCGGCGCGGCCCGAATCGTGCAGCGCCGCATGCTCTGGACCAATCGAGGCATAGTCCAGGCCGGCCGACACGGAGTGCGTCGATGCAATCTGTCCATCCTCATCCTGCAGCACGTAGGAAAAGGTGCCTTGCAGCACGCCGGGGACGCCGCCATGAAAGCGCGCGGCGTGCTCGCCTAATGCCGTCCCGCGGCCACCGGCCTCCACACCAATCAGGCGAACGGAGCGGTCGGGAATGAATTCATAAAACGCCCCGATGGCATTGGACCCGCCGCCCACGCACGCGATGATGGCTGTGGGTAGACGTCCTTCCTTTTCCAGAATCTGCTCTTTCATCTCACGGCTGATGCAGCGGTGGAAGTCGCGCACCATGGTTGGGTAAGGATGCGCGCCGAGCGCGCTGCCCAGCAGGTAGTAGGTGGTGCGCACGTTCGTGACCCAGTCGCGCATGGCCTCGCTGATGGCGTCTTTCAGCGTCTTCGAGCCTGCGCTCACTCCACGCACTTCGGCGCCGAGCAGCCGCATGCGCAGCACGTTCAACTGCTGGCGGGCCATGTCCACTTCACCCATGTAGACCACGCACTCCAGGCCGAGCAACGCGCAAACGGTCGCGGTGGCCACTCCGTGCTGGCCTGCTCCGGTCTCGGCGATCACACGCTTCTTGCCCATCCGCCTGGCGAGCAGCGCCTGCCCCAATGCGTTGTTGATCTTGTGCGCGCCGGTGTGGAGCAGGTCTTCACGCTTCAGGTAGATCTTCGCTCCGCCAAGTTGCTCGCTCAGTCGCCTCGCAAAATAGAGCGGCGTTGGCCGCCCGGCAAAATCCTTCAGCAGGGCTGCGAGTTCCGCCTGAAAGGCCTCATCCTTCTTTGCCAACTCGTATTCGTGTTCGAGCTCGACGAGCGCCGCCATCAGCGTCTCTGGCACGTAGCGCCCGCCATAGATGCCGAACCGACCCGGCTCAGAAGCAGCGGGTGCAGAGGGAAGAATCACCGATGCCATGAATGGCCTCCTGTGTGCATTTTCATGCGATGGGGTCACTCTTCAGTGTACTCGCTTGCGGGTGCGCCGGGGCACCAAGCGCCTGAAGCGCACTCTCCACAAACTCACGCGCAACAGCGATGTCGAGCTTCAGGGGTGGAGCCAGATCAACGAGGCTTTGTGTCGATTCTTACTCTCGGATCGCCGATTGCAAAGTCTGTGTTTCCGCGAGGTGCCCACGCGCGTTGCGCACGAACTCCATCAGTTTGTAGCGGTCTTTCCGTCCAGGCTCGGCTTCTACGCCACTCACTACGTCTACACCCCACGGCTGCAGCCGGGCGACGGCTTCCGCGACATTTTCTGGATTGAGTCCGCCGGCCGCAATGCGCTTGCGTCCATGCTGACTTTGAAAAACGGAAACGCGCGCCTCCTCCCAGTCGAATGCGGTCCCGGTTCCACCGACGGCTGTGCCGGTGCGCGAATCCACGAGAATCGCATCCACATGAGGATCCTGATCGATGAAGGAGACCGCGTGCGCGGCCTCCGGACCGTAGTGCACCACGCGCAGGATGCGCAGAGCAGGGCCGAGCAACTCATGCAGTCGCGCCGAGATCTCTGGTCCTGCTTCGAAGTGCAGTTGCACGCCGGTCAGGCCGCTGGTGCGCACAGCCGAGTAGATAGCGTGAAGAGGAGAGTCGACGAAGACGCCAATTTTTTCTACATGTGCCGGAAGGTGAGGCGTGATGGCGGCAACCTCAGCCGGGGTGACGTGCCGGGGACTCGCAGCAAAGACAAAGCCGATGGCATTCGCTCCTGCCTCGCAGGCCAGATGAGCGTCTTCGAGCGATGTGGTGCCGCATATCTTGATCCACAGGCTCATCGCAGTGCCACTGCTCCGATCAGAAGGCTTTCCAGGGCAGCTCCGGGATCTGCCTGGCGCATTAGACTCTCGCCGATTAAAAAGGCGTCGAACCCAGCCGACCGCAGGCGAGCGAGGTCCTCGGGCATGCCAATTCCGCTTTCAGCAACGCGGACAACCGACGCTGGAATCTGCCCAACCAATTCAAGCGCCGTTTCCAGACGAACCTCAAAGGTCTTCAGATTTCGGTTGTTGACCCCAATGGCATCCGCGCCGGTTTCGCCCAATGAGTCAAGCACCCGCGCCAGCTCATCCGGTGTGTGAACCTCGACGAGGACATCCAATCCCGTCTCCCTCGCGCATCGTGCAGATTCGTTCAACTCGGCGTTAGTCAGCGCAGCAGCGATCAGCAAAACGGCGTCTGCACGGTGCGCGCGCGCTTCAAGAATCTGGTAGGTATCGACGGTGAAGTCCTTGCGGAGGCAGGGAAGAGAAACCGACTTCGATGCAATCTCGAGGTTGTGCAGGCTGCCCTGAAAAAATGGTTCATCGGTCAACACGGAAAGCGCCGCAGCCCCTCCTGCCTGGTAACGGCGGGCAAGCCACGCTACGTCAAAATCCTCACGGATCAGGCCCTTGGATGGCGACGCCTTCTTAATCTCTGCGATGATTGCCGGTCCTTCTGCGGAGCGCCGGCGGAGTGCAGTCGCCCATCCGCGGGGCTCGTGCTCAGATGCCAGTCGCTCCAACGCCCGCCGAGGCGCACGAGCCTTTGCAGCGGCTACAGCAGCGCGTGTCGCGCGAAGGATGGTGTCCAGATGAGTCGACATACTTGAACCAAGTATAAGGTTGACCGTGCCTGCGACGGCCACGAAGCATTGGCACTTCGCATCTGGTGGGCCCGGAGGGATTCGAACCCCCAACCAAGGGATTATGAGTCCCCTGCTCTAACCGTTGAGCTACAGGCCCTTCAGTGTTGTACGTTCATGCAAATAATACACTTAATTGACCGCGGAAATAGCCGCCGAAATAGACTGGCGAGGCGGGTGCCGGTTCTGGTGCCGGCCGAAGCTATGAGAGCTCAACTACGGGCCAGCAGATCCCTCAACAGATGGCGTTGCCCTGACGAAGCCCCTTCGCTTTCACTATTCTCTCATCGTCTGTGATCTGGAAGCTGGTACTGGCATTTCATCGCTGCAATGGGCATCTTCTGGATTCTCCTGCTTGCGATGAAAACAGTCCTAAGGGCTCACTCAACGGCTGCGCTACGCTAACAATCTCGCTCGTACAAATTGCAAGGCAGGCCAGTCCCTCGCAGGCCATAGCGGCAAGTGTCAGTTGATCTGACCCTGCAAAGCCGTTGCATCGCGCCGAAGCTGCAGGTCGCCGTCCGCGTGAGACCAGAGGTTGAGGATGAGATGCAGATTCTTTGCCGCGTTCGCGCGGTCACCCAGCTGCACATAGTCTGTGGCGAGCAAGTAATAGGCGGTAAAGGTTTGTTGTTGCGGCTCCCACATCAGTCTGTTGGGTTCGCTCACAAATCGTTCGTACCACTGCACGGCTTCCCGTGTTCTTCCGGCCATCTGGCAGAAGTGCGCTAGAGCCTCTTCAGTGAGCACGCTATTGGAGGTGAATGCCTCCGGACTGGGGGGCGGGAGCATAAGGATTGCTCCGTCTGGATCGCCTTCAGCCGCCTTGATCTCCGCATTCAGTAACTGGAGATAGAACATCTGTTGTTCTACATTCCTGTTGGCTTGCGGCTCGATGAACCCCAGCACGTCTTTCGCCATGTGCAGCTCACCGGCACGCACATAGGCCTGCCCGAGAAGCGATCCATAGACCACGTTTTGCTTGATCTGCCTCAGGCTGGCATTGATCGTGTTGAGTTGCGCATCCGCTTCGCTCTTCCGCCCCTCGCCCTCTGCGATCTCGGCCAGCAGATAACGGACGCGCGCCGCGGAAAGGGGGGAATCTCCCGACAGCTTCAGCGCCGATTCGAGATACTTCCGCGCGTCGTCATATTTTCCCTGGTACATGTCGAGCATCGCCAGAGAAACCTCGCCGCGTTCACGAGCGTCCGGAACACTGAGGTCGCTCTTAAACTCCTCCTCTGCCTCCTCAAACTGACCATTCTCGATCAACGCCGAGCCATACTCGCGGCTGATATTGCCGCTAAGGTGAATCCTCGGGTCGAGAGCAAACGCCTTGCGATAGAAATTGATTGCCTCCGGTCCACGGTGCAATCCCCTGGCTGCCGTGGCGAGCTCAATATAGATCGGAGGAAAGTCATGCATCTGTTTCAGCGCCCGAGAGTAGGCGTCGAATGCCGACTGCTGGTCTCCGGAAAGACGAAGAGTGTAGGCGTAGTTGTACTGGGCGCCCAAGTCGTCGGGATAGCGCGCAAGATAAGTACGGTAAAGAGACAGGGCATCATTGAAGCGGCTCTGGCTCTGAGCATATTGGATGGCAATCAAATCGCGTTCGCGGTCGCTGACCCTATCTGCCAAACCCAGCGCTTTTTTGTATTCCTTCTCGCCATCCACCGGGTTGTTGACGATGAAACTATAGTCCGCGCTGGCCAGGGCCGCGTGAGCCATCGCAAAGTTTGGATCGTATCGGATGGCCTTCAGATACTGGGCGATTCCTTCCTCGTGGTGGTCCAGGTTCCAATGGGATAGGCCGTCGGAGTAAGCCTGGAGGGCCTCCAGCGATGAAGTAGTCACCTTGGCCAGCGGCTGGTGCCCCACATGTACCTGAAGCAAAGACTCGCCAAGGGCCCGGCGCAGATCGCCGGTAAGGTCGTCGAGCGCCGGAAGAATCCCATCTTCCCCGTCCACATTGCGCTGATCAGTGACGATCGTTTTGCCGTTTGCTCCTTCGACAAGTTGAACTGTGATTCTGAAGTGCTGCCCGGCGCGGAGGATTGAAGGCACGACCAGCACTGGAATCCCTTCCCGCTGGCAGATTTCAAGACCGATAGGTGCTGTGATGGTCTCGTTCGGCGCGCGCTCCATCCGTTGAAGAACCGAGGTGAGCAGCAGGCGCGGATACACCGAGATCTGCCGCGACTGGCCGACGTCGGTGCTGAGAGCCAGGAAGAGACCCCCGCCAAATCGAGGATCTCCGGTCTGGTTGTCGAAGTCTGCAATGAGGACCTGCCCGGTGCCATTCGAGGCAATGACATTCCTTCGATAACTCAGCCAGAACGACAGCACGATGATCGCTGCGACCCCAACAGTCACCATGGTCCACCAGGAACTAAGAAGACGGCTGACTGGCGAATCCTTCTGCCTTGAGACCACAGCCACTTCGAGATCAATACCAGAGCTTTGTCCCGTAGTTGAGCCGATGCTGGATACGGGTGAAGCGCCGTGGAGGGAATTACCCGCAAGGGAGCTATCCGGCCCAACTCCCCCTTTTGCAGGCGGGTCGCTCACAACTACTACCGCCGCCACCAGCCGGTAGCCGCGCCCGCGAACCGTCTCAATATATTGGGGAGATTGCGGGTCGTCATTCAGCGCCTCGCGCAGCTTGCGCATCGCGGTATTCAGGCCGTCTTCAAAATCAACAAATGTATTCGCCGGCCAAAGGCGCTCACAAAGCTCAGCACGCGAAAGCACCTGGCCGGGGCGCTCGGCCAGCGCAATCAGGAGTTTGCGTGGCATTTCCTGCAGACGGATGTGCCGGTTTTCGCTGCGGAGATCACCGGAACTTATCTCCAACTCGAAAGAGCCAATGTGATAACTCGCCGGGGTCGACTTCGCGGGCATGGCATCCCTCAGGCTCAAGTGAGTTTGAAGAAGAGACTGTGACTCGAGTGATTGGTTAGACCATAGCAAATTAACGACTTGGCTGTACAGATACAGTTCAGACAAAACTCGGATTCAATTCATTGAATCCCAACCAGAGCTCCTGTACGGTTTGGCAGACAAACGGGCGTCATCACCGTCCCGGCTTTAAATACAACCGCCTGCGCCCCTCCCACAGAGCTTCCCGGGAGACCGCTGGTCAAGTTCCCTATCTTCCTTGGAGACCGAGATGAAGAATTCCATTTCTGAGCCACAAGCCGCGCAAACTGTGGATATATCTATCCTCTGGAGAGACATTTACGTCCTCGCGGCAAGTGCCGCGCTGGCCGCGCTGACGGGCGCTCTGCCCGCAGTCGCCCAGACCGCTCCAACCGGCTTCGTCCCCGATCCGAATATCCCGGTCATTGCCGCCACCGTCTCGGGACCGAGCACGACGTATCTGCTCAATCTCGACGAATCGGTCTCCTATCTGTCCCAGGGGAACATTACTTTGGACGGGTGCCCTGCCCTGGATCAGCAGCAGTTCGTGAAGGGAACCGGATTTGAACAGAACCTGATCTACGACTCGGCTGCCAATCTCCTGTACATCATGAGCGAATTGCCGGACCACAATCCCGGCATCCTGGCTGAAACACCGGACCCCGCCGGCAACTGCAAGCCATCGGCGGTGGTTGAGCTTCCCGGCGGCTTGAATTATGCCCTGTCGATGGTCTCGGACTCCGTCAAGAGCAATCTGTACGTGGTTGGTTCCTATCTAGGCGGATCTCCGGACCAATTGTATGTTCTCAACACATCTTCGTTCTCGAGCTACTCCAGCACCAACCCTCCACCGTCCTTCTTCCTGGACTATGCTTCGACCTATGGTCAGGTCGTCGTGGATCCAACTTCGCACCTGGCCTACCTCCCGGAGTTCGGAAACGGATCTTCATTGCCAGGCAGCGGGCCGGGCTTCTGGGTCTTTGATCCATCGCAGAGCAAACTGGTGCGCGTGCTCGGCTACATCGATCCATCCACGAATGCGCAGGTGGATGTGAGCGACCTGGCGATTTTTGCGGCGGGCAGCGGCAAGATCGTCATCGTCCTCAGCAACCCAACACCGTCCAGCACGTTTCAGCTCTACTCGCTTCTCGAACTCGACACGACGCAGTTCAGCTTCTTCAGCAACACACAGGCGGGCTCAGGTTTTCCCTCCGGTGTCTATGTCAAGCCGCCCGCGGCGGCAATCATCAATTATCCCCGGCACGCGGCATTCAGCAACATCGACGCCGCCAGCTTTGACCCTGCGCATGGCATGGTGTATGTCGCAGCAGATCTGGAAAATTCGAGCGGCCAGATTCAGCCGCAAGGCCTCCTGATGGGGTACAACCTCGCACCACCGCCCACGGTAGAAACGATCTACTCCGATACAGTTCCGCAGCCCCTTACGAGCAGCGGCACCACCACAAAGACCTACGCCGGGTGGGGCCAATTGACCTTCGATGCCTGTGCGAATGAACTACTGCTCTTCAACTCGTATGCTGGTACGGGCAGCATGGCGATCTCCGCTCCGTTGGCCGGCTCGAACACCGTCGTCACGCCGATCGCGTTTACCCCCTTCAATCCCGTTGGCCTCGTCGTCAATCAGAATTCAGGCTACATCTATGCGCCGTCCGTGATCGCACCGATTTCCCCTTCGCCCAGCTCCCCGGAGGTCGTCTATTTTGCACCCCCATCTACATGTGCCGGTAGCGGCGGTGGCGGCGGAGGCGGTGGCGGTCCTGCGCCGGACGCTCTCATCTTGACGAACGTGCCTGTCTCTGCCCAATCCGGAGTGGGATTCAGCTTGAACGTCGTCCTGCAAAGCAGCGGAACCGGCACGCCAACTGGAATTGTGACGGTCGTAGCCACGGGAAGCGGCGGCGCGCAGTCGGTCACCGTCCCTGCGGCCCTGGCGTTGGCTGGAGGCAGCGCAGGGACTCTGGCATCGCTCGTACTCCCGACGCCGGGTATGTATACCCTCAGCGCAACTTACGCGGGCGATGCAAACTTTGCTGCCGCCACATCCGCAACCTACAACCTCGAAGCGACTCAACCCGCGCCGGCAAGTGCAGGGCTGGCGATATTGATTCCGGGCATTATCAGCAGTCAGAACGCCACCACGGGCACTGCCAATTCCATCCTTTCCGCGACGGCATTCGATGGCGCGGGCAACATCTACGTCCTCGATTCCGGCCTGGGCCAGGTGACCGAATACCCGGTCAGCGGCTCGCCGCAGGTCATCGTTCCGCAGTCTGGCAACTCCATCACACTGGCTGCGCCAAGCGACATGATACTGGAGGCAGACGGAGCCAGCCTGCTGATCAGCGACTTTGGCAATAACCGCCTGGTCCGCGTGGCCCTGGGGTCCACCGTCACCATTACGGCTTTACCGCAGAGCAGCGTGCCCGCCGGGCCTGCCGCTTGCGTGAATCCGGTGTCTGGAACGAATCTCTGCTGGCCCACCGGCCTGGCCGAGGACTCCAGCGGAAACATCTACGTCTCCGACATGGCCAATGGGCGCGTCCTCAAGCTCGACCCATTTGGCAACTATGTCTCCACAGTCCTGAGCGCCGGCACTTCACCGCTTGTGAATCCCCTCGGGCTCGCCATCGATCCGAGCGGAAACCTCTACGTTGCCAATTCGACCGGCACCGCCGCCCCAGGATCCATTCTCAAGCTTCCGGCCCAGGGCACCGTGCAGACCTTCTTGTCCAGCAATGTCACCAAGCCCTACGGTCTGGCGACAGACAAGGCTGGCGACCTTTACTTCAGCGACTCCGGCACAAAGACTGTGAGTTTGGCTACCAGCAGCACCACTGTCTATCCCTTCGCAGGCAATGGCGCAGCGACCGATAGCGGCGACGGCGCACCGGCAACTGCAGCAGGGATCGCCGCGCCCCTGGGCGTCACGCTCAACGCCGCAGGAAATCTCTATATCGGCGATTCTTCACAGGTAACGCTGAACGGCGGTGTCATCCGCAAAGTCACCGCGTCGCAGTCCGCGCTCGCCTTCGGCAACGTAACCCAGTCGACCGCCAGCACGCCTCAGCAGGTCACACTTCTGAACGGCGGTGGTGCGAGCCTGTCCATCGCCAGTGCGGTCGTGAGCGGAACCAATGGCTCAGACTTCGCTTTGACGAACTCCTGCGGGGCGCAGCTCGCATCCGCGGCCACTTGCGCGCTCTCTGTCATCTTCACGCCGAGCACCACGGCCGCCGAGTCTGCCGTGCTCACCATTACCG
>JAGWML010000213.1 GCA_028873155.1 Acidobacteriota bacterium | reverse complement strand
CGCCTGCAGGGTAAGGTCGATAGCGTGCAGGGCATTCAGCTCTTCCTGCAGCCACTGCAGGATCTGACCGTGGAAGACCGTGTCAGCCGCACCCAGTTCCAATATGCGCTGGAGGATCCCAACCAGGCCGAACTCGCCACTTATACGCGCCGGATGGTAGACGAGCTGAGCAAAGAAAAAGCCGTAACTGACGTGGCCAGCGACCTGCAGGATCAGGGGCTCGGCGCAGAGCTTGTGATCGACCGCGACACTGCCGCGCGTCTCGGCATTGCAATGGCCGACGTGGACAACACGCTCTACGACGCATTCGGGCAGCGGCAGGTCTCCACCATCTTTACGCAGCTCAATCAGTACCACGTTGTGATGGAGGTCGCGCCTAACTTTCAGGCTTCTCCATCCACGCTCAACAATCTCTATGTAAAGTCGGCCAACGGAACGCAGGTTCCGCTGAGCATGCTGGCGCACTGGCAACAGACCAAGGCGCAGCTCTCGATCGGTCACGAGGGACAGTTCCCTTCCACGATCGTGAGCTTTAACCTTGCACCGGGCAAGGCACTGGGCGATGCGGTGAATGCGGTCAATGCTGTCGAGCAGCGCATTCAGCTTCCGGCTGCCATCAACGCCAGCTTCCAGGGCACTGCTGCCGCCTTCCAGACGTCGCTCGCCAACGAGCCGCTGCTGATTCTTGCCGCGCTGGTCACGGTATACATCGTGCTTGGCGTCCTGTACGAAAGCTACATCCATCCCATCACGATCATCTCCACGCTGCCCTCGGCGGGCGTGGGCGCACTGCTCGCGCTTCTGATTACGCACTCCGAGTTCAGCGTCATCGCGCTCATCGGCATCATCCTGCTGATCGGAATCGTGCAGAAGAACGCCATCATGATGATTGACTTTGCGCTCGATGCTGAACGCACGCAGGGCAAATCGGCGGAAGAGGCTATCTTCCAGGCCTGTCTGCTGCGCTTCCGTCCGATTCTGATGACGACGATGGCGGCGCTCCTCGGCGGCCTGCCGCTGGCTCTCGGCGGTGGTGTGGGCGCAGAGCTGCGCCGGCCACTTGGCATCTCCATCGTGGGCGGACTGATCTTCTCCCAGTTGCTCACCCTCTACACCACACCGGTTGTCTACCTCTACTTCGACAGGCTCTCGCGCCGCCTGAATCTGCAGGTGCGGCACCAGAGTCTGCATGAAGAGCCGGTCGCCGGGGATTGAGGAGAAGCGCGCGATGCATCTTTCCGGTCCCTTTATTCGCCGCCCTGTCGCCACGACGCTGCTGAGCCTCGCTCTGCTGCTGGCCGGCTCCGTCGCCTACTCCGTGCTGCCCGTTGCCTCCCTGCCCGAGGTGGACTTTCCCGTTATCGGCGTGAATGGCGGTCTTCCTGGCGCGAGCCCCGAGACGATGGCTTCGTCGGTGGCTACACCGCTGGAACGCCAGTTCGGCCGAATCGCCGGCGTGAATCAGATGACATCGGTCAGCGGCCTCGGCAGCGCCTCGGTCATCCTGCAGTTTGATTTGACGCGCGACATCGATGCCGCCGCACGCGACGTGCAGGCGGCCATCAATGCGGCGCGCAGCCAGTTGCCGTCATACCTTCCCCAGAACCCCGGCTACCGCAAGGCCAACCCCGCGGACGCGCCGATTCTGATTCTTACGCTCACCTCCGACGTGGTTCCGAAGCCGGAGATCTACGACATGGCGGACTCCATTCTGGCGCAGAAGATCGCGCAGATTGAAGGCGTCGGGCAGGTCTTCGTCGGCGGCACCTCGCAGCCGGCCGTGCGCGTCGAGCTGAATCCCATGCTGCTGGCGAACACCGGCATCGGGCTCGAGGCCGTTCGCACGGCGCTGGGCAATGCGAACGCCAATCGTCCCAAAGGGGCGTTCCAGGATGAGACCCACCGCTGGGCCATCGACGACAACGATCAGATCTTCAAGGCGACCGACTACGCGCCTGTCATCGTCGGCTACAACCGCCAGACCGGAGCGCCCGTGCGCGTGGAAGACGTGGGCGCGGTCTCCGATGGCGTAGCAGATATTCACACTGCCGGCGTGGTGGGCGTCAATCCGCTGCATGGACCGCCCTCGAAACTGCAGACGGCGGTGATGCTCATCATCTTCAAGATGCCGGGCGCCAACGTCATCTCCACGGTGGACAGCGTGTTGCGCGAGATGCCTCGGCTTCAGGCCGAGATTCCGCCCACCATCAAGATCGATGTTGTCGCCGACCGAACGACAAGTATCCGTGACAGCGTGCGCGATGTGGAGATTTCTCTCTTCATCAGCGTTGTTCTTGTGGTTCTGGTTGTCTTCCTGTTTCTGCGCGAGGTCTGGGCCACCATAATTCCGTCGGTCGCCGTGCCGCTTTCTCTGGTGGGCACCTTTGGCGTGATGTATCTGCTCGGCTACAGCATCGACAATCTCTCGCTGATGGCGCTTACTATCTCGACCGGCTTTGTGGTCGATGACGCGATCGTCGTCATCGAAAACATCACGCGCTACATCGAGGAAGGCATGCAGCCGTTCGAGGCGGCCATGAAGGGTTCGCGCGAGATCGGCTTCACGGTTCTGTCGATGAGCACGTCACTCATCGCAGTCTTCATTCCCATCCTTCTGATGGGCGGCATCGTCGGCAAGCTCTTCCGCGAGTTCGCTGTCACGCTTTCGGTGGCCATCGCTGTTTCGCTGCTGGTGTCGCTCACCACCACGCCAATGCTTTGCGCCAGGTTCCTCAAGTCGCGGGATGAGTCGCGTCACGGCCGCATCTACCGGCTGAGCGAGCGAGGCTTCCAGTGGTTGCATCACGAATACGACACCGGCCTGCGCTGGGTGCTGCGTCACCAGTGGATCATGCTGGGTGTCGTCTTTGGCACCGTGATTCTGAACGGATATCTCTTTGTTATCGTGCCCAAGGGCTTCTTTCCGCAGCAGGACACGGGCCGCATCGGCGGCACCACGCACGCTGCGCAGGACATCAGCTTCGATGCCATGCGCGACAAGCAGCGCCAACTGGCGCAGATGGTTCTGAACGATCCTGCGGTCGACACGCTTGTGGCCTTCGCCGGCGGCGCCGGACCGGGTGGAGGCGCGCTCAACATCGGGCGCATGTTCATCAATCTCAAGCCGCCCAGCGAGCGTAAAGGCGTCACCTCAGACATGGTGGTGAACCGGCTGCGCAGCAAGCTCACAAGCGTACCCGGCGCGACTCTCTTTCTGCAGGTGCAGCAGGAGCTGCAGATTGGCGGCCGCATCGCGGATGCGCAGTACCAGTACACGCTGTCGGACGAGAACCTCGAAGAGCTGAATCACTGGGCTCCGCGGCTTCTGGCAAAGATGCGTACGATGCCCGCGCTGCGCGACGCCTCTACGGACCAGCAGGATCAGGGCCTGGCGGCGAATCTCGTCATTGATCGCGATTCGGCCTCGCGTCTTGGCGTCAACGCCAATACCATCGACCAGACCTTATACGATGCCTTCGGACAACGTGAAGTCTCGACGATGTACACCGGCCTCAACCAGTACTTCGTCGTGATGGAAGTGGATCCCAAATACCAGCTCAGCCCGGATGCTCTGAACGGCATCTACGTCAAGGCGGGCAACGCTGGCGCAACGACGGCGTTGCCGAACTCGGGAAGCTCCGGGGCGCCAGCGGTTGCCACGACCGCCGTTACCGCACCCGCAGCGGCCTCTGCCGCACCCACGTTCGCCGCCAGCTCAGCGGCCGCGACCACGGAACTGTTCCCAACATCCGGTGGTGCTCTTGTCGCAACCACTACCAGTTCCACTGGCGCGCCCGCTCTCACCCCTGCGATGGCCGGCACGCTGACGGGCACCAGCCCCGATGTGAGTGCCGCACCGGCTTCAGCTGGTTCTTCCGGCCTGCCCGCTGCATTCACTGCGCCCGCGCCGGCGGCAGCCGTAGTCTCCACCCCGGCTGGCGCGATGGTGCCGCTCTCGGCATTCGCTCATTTTGCGACCCAGCGCACTCCGCTCGCGGTCAACCACCAGGGGCAGTATCCCGCCGTCACGCTGGCCTTTAACCTCGCCCCCGGCGTGGCTCTGGGCGATGCGGTTACGGCCCTCGAACGGGCGCAACGCGAGATGGGTATGCCCAGCACAGTCCATGCCTCCTTCCAGGGGTCGGCGCAGGCCTTCCAGGACTCGCTCAAGAACGAACCGTACTTGATTCTTGCCGCGCTGGTCGCCGTCTACATCGTGCTCGGGATTCTGTATGAGAGCCTCATCCATCCGCTGACGATTCTTTCCACGCTTCCGCCGGCCGGCGTCGGCGCCATCCTGGCGCTGCTGTTAACGGGGACCGACCTGAGCATCATTGCTCTCATCGGAATCCTTCTGCTCATCGGCATCGTGAAGAAGAACGCCATCATGATGATCGACTTTGCCCTGCAGGCCGAGCGAGAGCAGGGGCTGCCGCCGATCGAGGCCATCTATCAGGCCTGCCTGCTGCGCTTCCGTCCCATCATGATGACGACCATGGCCGCGCTTTTTGGCGGCCTGCCGCTGGCTATCGGAATGGGCTCGGGCTCGGAGCTGCGCCAGCCGCTGGGCATCACCATCGTTGGCGGCCTCATCGTCTCCCAGATGCTCACGCTGTTCACCACGCCGGTTGTCTATCTCTTCTTCGACCGCCTGCAGTGGAAGGTGATGCGACTGCACAGGCTTGGCGAGGAGCTGGAAGAAGCGCACGGCGACTAGGGCCTGTTCAGAGAACAACTCATTTTCCACATTTGGCGGAGATTGTGCACCGGGTGTGTGGCGCAGCCGGATGCGCTACGCTTGCAAGAGCATGAGTGAGTGCGCGATTTGTGGGGGCGTGGGGCTGATTGAGGAGCGGTCTGCAGACGGGGTGCTGCGGACGCGGGCGTGCGAGTGCCAGCAGATGGCGCGGTATCACCGGCGGCTGAAGGCGGCGCAGATTCCCGAGCGCTACCGGCACTGCTCGCTGGACACGTATGAGACGGCATTCAATGGGGCGAATGCCTCGCTGGGGCACGCGCTGATGAAGGCGCGGAAGTTCGCCGAGGCCT
>JAGWML010000006.1 GCA_028873155.1 Acidobacteriota bacterium | reverse complement strand
CTGACCGAGATCTATGACCTTTTCATCGATCTCGACGCCGACGAACATCAGCTTGAGTTCCCCGTTCTCTACGCTGTCGCCAAGGCCGGCACCGCCACCACGGACCTCGCCACGCCAGGCACGGACCTGCAGCCTCTCTTCGAGGCCATTGTGAACACCATCCCCGCGGCCACTGGCGATGCCGATGGCGCGCTACAAATCCTGGTCACCAATCTTGACTACTCCGACTACTTCGGCCGCATCGCCATCTGCCGCGTCTTCCAGGGCACGCTCCACGCCGGCGACGAGGTCAACATCTCCAAGCGAGACGGCTCGCTGATGAAGACCCGCATCACCAAGCTCTTCACCTTCTCGGGACTCAAGCGCACGGAGACAACCGAGACCACCGTGGGCGACATCGTCGCCGTTGCCGGCGTCGAGGGCATCACGATTGGTGAAACCATCACCGGCATTGAAAACCCCGCGCCGCTGCCGCTCATCGTCATCGACGAGCCCACCATCGCTATTCAGTTCAGCGTCAACAACGGCCCCTTCGCCGGCCGCGAAGGCCAGTATGTCACCAGCCGCAATCTCCGTGAGCGCCTGGAAAAGGAGCTGCTCACCAACGTCTCCATCCGCGTGGAAGACACCGGCTCGCCGGACAGCTTCAAGGTGCTGGGCCGCGGTGAACTGCAGCTCGCCATTCTCATTGAGATGATGCGCCGCGAGGGCTACGAGCTCATGGCCGGCCGTCCCGAGATTGTCACCAAGATGGTGGATGGCACGCGCATGGAGCCCGTCGAGCACCTCACCATCGACGTTCCCGAGGAACACACCGGCGTCGTCATTGAAAAGCTCGGGCCGCGCAAGGGCGAAATGACCAAGATGCACAATCACGGCTCCGGCCGCGTCCGCATGGAGTTCCGCGTGCCCAGCCGCGGCATCATCGGCCTGCGCAGCGAGATGCTTACCGAGACGCGCGGCACCATCGTGATGAACGCGCTCTTCGACGGCTACATCCCCTACCAGGGCGAGATTCCGCAGCGGCCTACCGGCGCGCTCATCTCTGACCGTCAGGGCCCCACCACAACCTATGCGCTCAACGGCCTGCAGGAGCGCGGCATCCTCTTCGTCGGTCCCGGTATCGATGTTTACGAAGGCATGATCGTCGGCGAGCACTCGCGCGACAACGACCTCGACGTCAACGTCGTCCGCGAAAAGAAGATGACCAACATGCGAGCCTCTTCTGCCGATGAGGCCATCCGCCTCGTGCCCTACAAGGCGCTCAACCTTGAGCAGGCTATCGAGTTCATTGCAGACGATGAACTGGTCGAGGTCACACCCAAGTCGCTGCGCCTGCGAAAGAAGATTCTGCAGGCAAACCGGCGTCCCAAGCGCTGGGAAAAGGCTCTCGCCTAAGCCCGTTTCACATCAAACGCAAAGGGCCGGACTGCTAGCAGTCCGGCCCTTGTGGCATGCATATCTTTAGTGGACGGCTGCGCCTTCCGGCGCCTTGCCCGGCTTGTTCTTGTTCAGCAGGAAGGCAAGAATAATGAGACCGGTCGACATCCACGACAGCTCCATGTAGACATCCTGATAGCCCTGCATCTGGGCCTGCATATTGAGCTGCCCGTAGATAGAAGCCATCGCCATCGCCTTGCCGTTCGCCGAGCCGAAGTGGCTGGCAAAGAAGCCCGTCATCGCCTGCGTCTGCTGCTGGAAGGCGATGGACGCCGACTGCATCGCGCTTTGCAGATGCTGCTGGTGCCACATCGCGCGGCTGGTCACCTGCGCGTTGGTGATGGCGATCAGAATGCTGCCGCCGATGTTGCGCACAAAGTTGATCAGCCCTGCCACCTGGTTACTCTCTTCCTTCGGCATGCCTACATACGCCGCATTGGTGATGGAGATAAAGCAGAACGGCAGCGGCAGCATCTGTATCACGCGCAACCATGAGGCCTGCGCAAAGCTCATCTGCATTGTCGTCACATCGGCCGCATAGCGGAAGGTGAGCACCAGCAGCGTGAAACCGATGAGAGTGAGCGTACGTGCCGAAACCTTGCCCGTGGCGATGCCGGCCAGGGGCATCACGATCACCAGCGTGATGCCGCCTGCTGTCAGCGCCAGCCCGGCCGTGGTTGCGTTGTAGCCGAGCAGCTCCTGCATGAACTGCGGCTGCAGCACGGTATTCGCATTCAGCACGCCGCCCACCAGCATCATCAGGAAGCAGCAGATGGCGAAGTTGCGAAAGCGGAAGAGCCGCAGGTTGATGAGCGGATTCTTGTGCCGCCACTCCCACACAAACAGGGCGACGATGCCGCCAATAAAGAGAAAGGCGAAGAGGCGGATAAATCCCGAGGAGAACCAGTCATTCTCTTCACCCTTGTCGAGCATGATCTGCAGGCCGCCCATGGAGATGGTCAGGAAGGCCAGGCCCATATAGTCCATGTTGCGTAGCTTGGACGGGTCGGCCTTGATCCACGGCGGATCCTCGACCATCCGAGTGACAAGAAAGAACGCCAGGATGCCAACCGGGATGTTGATGAAAAAGATCCAGCGCCAGGAGAAGTTGTCAGTAATCCAGCCGCCAAGCGTCGGCCCGATAGACGGCGCAAGCACAGCAACCAGCCCATACAGAGCAAACGCCTGCCCGCGCTTGTGCGGCTCGAAGGAGTCCGCCATGATGGCCTGCGCCATGGGCTGCATGCCGCCCCCGCCCGCGCCCTGAATCACGCGAAAGACGAGCAGCAGTGGCAGCGTGGGCGCCGCGCCGCAAAGAAAGCTGGCGATGGTAAAGATGGTGATGCAGAGTACGAAAAAGTTGCGCCGCCCCATCAGACTCGACGCCCACCCGCCCAGAGGCAACACCACTGCATTCGAAACGAGGTAGCTTGTCAGCACCCATGTGCCCTGGTCCGTGCTCGCGCCCAGCGTGCCCGCAATGTGCGGCAGGGCGACGTTGGCGATGGAAGTATCCAGCACCTCCATAAACGCCGCAAGAGCCACGGTCATGGCGATCAGCCACGGATTAACGCGTGGCTTCCACTGCGCGTGCAGGTCCACCGGATTCGGGTTGTCCATCCGCTTTGGCCGGTCGTCGGCGCTGGCCGGGGATAGGGTCTGCGTCTCGGGCAAAGTTGCTCCTTGCTTCCTCTTTGCTTCTGTTTTGGCGTCGTCCAGGGATACAACAATGGCGCGGAACAGGTGGGACTATCCGTCTTCACGCTGCCTGCCGAGGCTCGTGCTCATTTGCTGGGCCGCTCTTCCCAGTTTAGATTCACAACCGTCGCGCCGGGGTTCATGGAATCTGAAAATCGTTCCGCGCCGGCTCCTACATCACTGCGTGTTGTTTCGGACGACTCCAGCTCACCAACGCAATCACCAGCGCCACAATCTCCATCGCCACAATGAATCCCACGCATGCCGGCCACTTTCCCAGCGTCCAGAAGAGGCCCGGAACCACGCCTGCCGCTGTTCCGCCCAGGTAGTAGGCCGTCATATAAATCCCCGCCGCCGTCACGCGCGTGCCCGCCGGTGCAGCCACCCGCAGATTGCTGCTGCTTGCCGTCTGCGCGATGAACACGCCTGTGCACACCAGAGCCAACCCCGCGAGGATGACCGGCAGCGGCCGCGCCAGCGTCAGCAGCACGCCCGCAATCGAGAGACAGATCGCTCCCGTAATTCCCGCCCGCAACCCCACGCGCGTAATGATGAATCCGGCAAACGGCGTCACGACAAGTCCCACGAGGTACACAAAGAAGAGCGAGCTCAGTGCCGTCGTGGACAGGTGATACGGCGGCGCCGCCAGATGAAAAGTGATCCATGTAAACACGCCCACCAGGGAAAACAATACGTTGAACCCCACCGCGAACGTCGCCACCAGCCCGCGCAGCCGGAAGAGCGCCTGCACCTGATGTGGAAACCGCGGGAGGCTCCGTCCCGAATCCGCGGAGACTGCTGCGCGCGCTCTTCCAGCGGGCAGCCATGCCGCCACCATCCCTGCTCCCATCAGCGCCGCAACGCCCAACATCACAAAGCTCGCCCGCCAGTTCCACCAGTCGGCAAGAATGCCGGCTGAAAGCCTGCCCATAAAGCCGCCCAGCGCCGTGCCGCTGACATAGAAGCTCATGATGAGCGCCACCCGTTCCGGTGGCCACTCCTCGCCAATGTACGTCACGACCACGGCCACCACACCCGGCACAGTGATGCCCTGCAGAAATCGCCAGAAGACCAGTTGCGCCAGAGACGTGGACGTCGCCGCCAGCAGCGTGGGCAGGCTGATACCCACGAGTGACGCAACAATCACACGCTTGCGGGGCAACCTCTCCGCCAGCGAGCCAAACACCGGCGCAGCCACCGCCACTCCGAGCGTCGCTGCAGAGACGGTAAGCCCCACCGCCGTCTTGGACGCGTGAAACATGTGCGCCAGCATCGGCAGCAGCGGCTGCGTGCAATAGAGCTCAAGAAACGCGCACACGCCGCACAGCGCCACCGCGGCGGCAGCCAACGGACTGGGAGAGGCGCGATTTGCAGGGTCAGGGGTCAAATCTCAGAATAATGGAGCAACGTGCCAAGCGTTTCGCGATCCGCGCCGCTCCGGCAAGTTAACCTAAGCACAGATGGGCCCATCTTCCCCCAACCTGCCATGGCGCGGCCTGGAGGCCTTCGCCTCAAGCGACTTCCGCCGGTATCAGCTTGCCCGCAGCGCCGTGATTCTCGGAGCGGAGGCGCAGTCGGTTGCGGTGGCCTGGCAGGTCTACTCCATCACCCATCGCGCGATCGATCTCGGCTACACCGGTCTGGCACTCTTTCTTCCCGGCCTGCTCTTTCTGCTTCCCTCGGGGCACGTCGCCGACCGCTTCGATCGCCGCCAGGTCATCCTCATCTGCTACGGCCTGCAGGTCTTCTGCACGCTCTTTCTGCTCCACTTTGCGCGCACGGGGTTGCAGAGCGTCCTGCCCATCTACGCCGTGCTCTTTCTCATCGGTACCGGCCGCTCCTTTTCCGGCCCGGCAAGTTCTGCGCTCATTCCCCACCTCGTACCGGAAAAGCACTTCGTCAACGCTGTCACCTGGGGCGGAGCCATCTTCCAGTTCGCCAACATCACCGGCCCGGCCCTCGGCGGCATCCTCTACACCCTCCCCATCGACCGCTGGTGGCCCTCCGCCCACATGGAGGGCGGCGGCATCGTCTACACCTTCACCATCGCCACCCAGCTCTGGTTTCTGGTTCTCATTGGCAGCCTCAAGGTCCGCCTTGGCCGCCTCGAACATCGCGATCTCTCGGTGAAGGTCCTGCTCGCCGGCTTCCGTTACGTATGGAGCATGAATCTGCTCCTCGGCGCATTCTCGCTCGATCTTTTCGTCATGCTGCTCGGCGGAGCCGTCGCGCTCATGCCCATCTTCGCCAGTGAAATCCTGCATACCGGCCCGCGCGGCCTCGGCCTGCTTCGCGCCGCTCCGGCGATGGGCGCGGTAACCATGTCGCTGGTCATGGCGCGCTACCCCATTGGCCGCAAGGCCGGCAAGCGCATGTTTGTCTGCGTCAGCATCTTCGGCGTTGCCACCATCGTCTTCGGTCTTTCACACAGTCTCTGGCTCAGCCTGCTTGCCCTCGCCGTCGGCGGCGCGGCAGACACCATCAGCGTCATCATTCGCGGCTCGCTGCTCCAGCTCGCCACGCCGCCTGAGATGCGCGGCCGCGTCAGCGCCGTCAACTCGCTCTTCATCGGCGCGTCCAACGAACTTGGTGAGTTTGAGAGCGGCGTCACCGCGCAGTGGTGGGGAGCCGTCCGCGCCACCATCTTCGGCGGCGCTGGCGCGCTCGTGGTCGCCGCCGTCTGGGCAGGGCTCTTTCCCAGTCTGCGCCGTGTGGACGAGCTTAGCTCTGAGACGCTGCGCCCCCAGGCCGCTGAAGCCCTCAAGGCCTCATCGGAAGGTTGACCGGCGTGCTCACCGCTGCAGCAAATCCATCGGCTTCGTAGAATGCGCCACGCGCATTTCCCGCGCTCTCTAGCGGCCCGCCGGATCTTCGGCAGCGCCTTCAACCAGAAAAAGCCGCGTCCGCGCCGCCTTCTTGCGCAACGGCGCAATGGCCATGTATTGGGAGGAATTTTCAAACTGCTGCGCAACCGCCAGGCTTGGAAACTCAATCACAACGAAACGCCCCGCCGGAGCCTGGCCTTCGAGTGGAATCACGTGTCCGGCGCGCACAAGATATCTCCCGCCAAACTGAGCCACCACAGGCGTCACGGCGGCCAGATATTTCTTGTAGGCGACTGGGTTCGTCACCGTAATCTCGGCAACTGCATAGCCTTTGGGAGGAGCCGCATGAAGACCGGCCACTCCCTCCAGTAACGCGAGCACGCAGATTGCAACGAGCGGCACTCTTGCTTTCATGCTGACTCACCTCCTCGGCCCGTGGGCGAATCGAACGCGCCAACTTACCGTTGCAGCAGATCGATTGGCTTGGTAAAGTCCGTCACCCGCACATGCCGCGCCAGCGTGGGATGCTGCCGCGCCAGCGCGCGATACATCTCCCATGCCACGCGCCGGTAGCTGAAGTGTCCCGCCGCCGCCGACCGCAGTTCGCTGATGTACTGCGCCTCGGCGAAATCCATCTTGAAGAGGCACCGGATCCGCGTTGCCAGCGGCAGCACGTACTGCGCCGATTGCGCCGCCTCGGGCGCGGTTCCAGCCGCAATCTGCGCGCTGGCCGCGTGGGCCGCTTCCACCGATTTCTGAAAATCCGCGAGCGCCCCAGCCTCGGCCAGCAGATTCACCTCCGGGCCCAGATCGCCCGCCACAGGCGTCTCATAGCCGTGCAGTGCCGTGAATCCCTGCAGAATCTGCGTCACCCTCCGGTGCCGGTGCATGTCGCGGAAGCCGCCGATGTCCATCAGCACATCAAACCGCAATGCCGCTCCCGCATGGAACGCGCGCAGCAGTTCGTCGTGCTTGCCGCGATGCTTCAGGCCCAGCTCGATTACCTCGTTCACCCGCGCCTCGGGCCACGCGGCCACCGCATCGCGAATCTGCCGGTATGGGTAGTGACTGGCCCCATACAGCAGCGTGGCCGCCAACTCCACTTCGAGCGTTTCCGTGCGCTCCACCAGGTCCACCAGCGGAGCCTCCGCAATCGCCACGCCGCACAGCATTTCTTGCGCGGCCTGCGCCAGCTCCACCTGTGTCTGCATCAGGTATTCGTTCGCCTCGGCATACTTGACCAGCGTCGGCGCCGTGCGCACCTCCCGCGTCAGCAGGTTTGCCGCTTCCTCCGCCAGCGCCGGGTTCCCTGCCAGCTTCTCCATCAGCGCTGCGCCTGCCTGTCCATTCACATTCCACGCCGGTCCCGTCGCCGCTTCGCGCAGCTTCAGGCCCAGCTCGCGCACCTCCGCCACCGGATGCGACAACAAGCGCGACACCTGGGTCTCCAGCGTCCGCGCATTCACAATCTGGCCCAGCGACGTGTTCGTGGCCAGCGGCAGCAAATACCGCGCCACGTCAAATGCCCGCGCCTTCAGCGTCCGCGTAAAGACTTCCGGTTTCATCGCCTCCGGCCGAGTCACACGCTTCTCCAGGGCCGCCAGCACCGCCGCCGTCGTCCGCTCGTACTCGGCAAACAGACTCCCAATCGTCTCTGCATAGAGCGTCTTCGAGCCAGAATCCTGTCCAAAGTCAGGAAAATACCAGCCCGACTTCAAAAAATTCTGGTAGCGTGTCGATCGCTCCTGCCCGTCCCAGCGCTGCTCGTCCACCAGCACAATCGCCGCCAGCAGGCTCAGCCGCTCCACCGCAAAGGCAATGTGCGCCAGGTCGGCAATCGACCGGTGCCCATACTGAAAATAGAACGTGTTCAGGAACTGCTCTGCCCGCTGCGCGCTGATCTCGGCCAGCGAGTCGCGCATCGACAAAGCTGACCGCGAGTATTTGGCCATGGCATAGGCCAGCACTTCGGGGTCGGCCCCGTGCACTGCATAGACTTCTGTCTGGTTACGAGCGTTTTCGTTCGAAAAAGATTGACTGGACATCTGTATAGGCTCGCGAACAGAATACGACATGAGTGTGCCGGCGTTTTCCTGAGCCGGTTCCGGCGCGTTGTGCGTCCAAGAATTGTGCCAAGCAGAAGGGGCCCCATGCGGGAGATCAAAGTGCGCACGTCACAGAGACCCCGGCCATTGCCCTCGGGCCGCTGGATCATGACCCAGCGATGGAACGACCTTCTCTTTGCGCACTGGCCTGTTCCGCCCTCCCAAATCTCTCCGCATCTGCCAGAAGGCCTTCAGGTGGACACCTTTCAAGGCTCCGCATGGCTGGGCATCGTTCCCTTCTGGATGGACCGCATCAAGGTCCGAGGCATTCCGCCCATTCCCACCGCCCGCCAGTTTCCTGAGCTCAACCTGCGCACCTACGTCCGAGACCCTCGGACAGGCATCCAGGGGGTCTATTTCTTCTCGCTGGACGCCGCCAGCCTGCTGGCCGTCGCCGTCGCCCGCGGCTTCTACCATCTGCCTTACTTCTGGTCCGAGATGCGCATCGAGCAGCGGTCTGAGCGCGAATTCTCCTACTACTCCCGCCGCCGCTTCGCCAGCCGCCCCGTTCTATTCATTGCCCGATATCGTGGACTCGGACCCACGCGCCGGCTGGCGGAGAGCCGTCCCGGCACCCTTGAACATTTCCTCACCGAGCGCTACTGCCTGTTCACCCACGACCGCGGCGGTGCCCTTGTCCGCGCCAACATCCACCACGTTCCATGGCCGCTCGAAGAAGCCGAGGCTGAGATTCACCGCAACGATCTCGCCGCCTCCATCGGCATCTCCCTGCCAGACACGCCTCCCGTCCTCCACTACTCCCGCCGTCTGGCCGTCTATGTCTGGCCCGCCGAACCGGTACGCCGCGCCGTGCCAGCAGGCAGAGCCCACATCGCCATCGCTCCATCCGGCTAGTTCGTGCACTCCGCGCCCCTATAATCAATTGCGGCAGAGCGCGTTGCAGCGCAGCCACGCACGGAGCAGAAACATGACAGCCTTGCAGGGAAGAATCGCGCTGGTCACCGGAGCCAGCCAGGGAATCGGACGGGCATGCGCCCTCGAACTCGCCCGCGCCGGGGCGACCGTCGCCCTCGCCGCACGCAGCGCGGACAAGCTCGCCGCCCTCGCTGAAGAAATCGCCGCTACCGGCGGCCAGGCTGCCGCCTTCACCCTCGACATCGCCAGTGAAGAATCCATCAAATCAGGCGCCAAATCTGTCCTCGAGCGCTACGGCAAGGTCGAAATCCTCGTCAACAACGCCGGCATCACCCGCGACGGCCTGATGATGCGTATGAAGCGCGCCGACTGGGACGACGTCCTCAGCACCAACCTCACCGGCGCCTTCCTGCTCACCCAGGCTCTGCTGCCCGCGATGCTCAAGAACCGCTGGGGCCGCATCATCAACATCACCAGCGTTGTAGGGCGCACCGGCCAGGCTGGCCAGGTCAACTACGCCTCATCCAAAGCCGGCCTCATCGGCTTCACCCGCTCCATCGCCCGCGAAGTTGCCTCCCGCGGCATTACAGCCAACGCGGTCGCCCCCGGATACATCGAAACACCTATGACCGCTGTGCTCGATGACAAGCAGCGGCAGGCAATGATGGCCACCATTCCACTCGGCCGCTCCGGAACCGCAGAAGACATCGCCCAGTCCGTGGCTTTCCTCGCCTCTGACGCCGCTGCGTACATCACCGGTCACGTCCTCGACGTCAACGGCGGCATGTTCATGGGCGGATAATCACTTGACCTTTTACTACTGCGGCGGCTCGCCGCCTCTCGGCAACACCGGGCCGCCGCGCGGCCTGGGGAACCTCTCCCCGCCCATTACGGCAATCGATTTGGCTGTAAACACCCCGCCTCTGCGCATCCCTTCCACGCGAATCCTGTCACCCGCCTGAAGCGCGCCTGCCGGCGTCGTTGTTCCCTGCCGCTGCACCACGGTTGCACCGGTCACGATAAAGCTCACAGGCTCCGGATCCATCACCGTCTCCAGCGTCACCCGGTTTCCTTCGATCGCAGTCACCCGTCCCGCCAGCCAGGTCTTGCCGTACGCTTTTGCCCTCTGCTGCGCCTGCTTTGCGCACACCGGGTCCAGCCGCGCGATCACGACCGCGCCCACCTGCCCGGTCGCGGCATCCACGCGCCCTCCGGCCACAATCACATCCCGCCGCTGAATGGCATCGGGCTTCACCGGCTGCATCGTGCCCTCCAGTTCGCCCGCCTCCGCCATGGCCATACAGTCCACCGGTTGCGCCGCGTTCTCAGGCAGATGCTGGGCAACGATGCGCGTGTTGGCATTGAAATACACACTCGCCCGCACGCCCTTTTCAGTCCTCACAGCGAAATGGTCCGCGCTCACCGACGTCACCGTGCCCAGCAAACCCCGTCCTTCTTTGCCCAGCGTGTGCCATCCCTCAGTCGCCGCGGTGCCTTGCGCAACCACAGCACTCGCAGTCGCCAGCGACCATCCCGCCATCCAGACCCACATAGTTCGCGCGCGCATCTTCATGTGGCAACACATCTCCCCTCAGCAGTGTAGACTCGCAGCCACACTCTCTAGTCTCACCTGATTTTTCAGCGAGTCTGTCTTCTCTGCGCCCCCGCCCGGAATTCAGCGCTTGGTCTGCTGCTGCAGGAGTTCTTCGTAGGCGGGCTGCCCGTGCAGGGCGGCAAAGTCTCGATCGAGTGCAATCTTCTTGGGATTCGTGTACCCCTCAATGAGCGCCATCCGCAGGTAGTTGACCGCGCAGTCTGTCTTTCCCGCCTGGGCGCAGCCGCGCGCCATCATGTAGTTCATCGCGCCGCGCTCCTCCAGTGACGCCGGGTCTGCCACTCTGGGCGCATCGTTCTGGTCAAAGATCTGCGGATCGATCGCGAGCGCCTTCTGATACTCCGCCCAGCCCTTCTTGTACTTGTGCTCGGCGATCAACGCCGTGCCAAGGTTCTTCAGAATCAGCGCCGACTTCGAGTCAACCCTGAGGGCATCGTGGTACATCCGCTCTGCGTCGCTGTAGCGCTTCTGCGCGTCGTAGATCGTGCCCAGATTGTTCAACACGCTCGCATTTCTGCGCTCTAGCTTCAGCGACCGCCGGTAGCAGCTCGACGCATCCTCCGGATCCAGCAGCAACTGGTACGCGATGCCCATCTTGTTCCACACCGCGGCCGACAGAGGCTCAACTTTCTTGTACGCCTCAATCGCAGCCTGGTAGCGCTTCCTCGCCATCAGGCTGTCGCCCATCTCTTCCTGCTTCGGCTCGGCGCTCATCACCGCCAGCGGCTCGGGCGGCATGTGATTCGAGGCCGATTCGACGGCCCCCGTGGATGCCTGTCTCGCGGTGGCAGAGGGCGCGCCCGCGTCCGCCCGCACGCACGCAAAGAAAAAGGCTGCACAGGTTGTGATAACCGGCAGCACTCGATATACATCTCGCTTGCTCATATTCCCTCCTCATGAAGGAATGTGGGCGACAAGCTTGTCAAAATCGTCCGCGAGTATTAGACCACCGCCTGAGGATGCATCGTCAAGCGATACCGGGTGAATTTTTAACGGTCGAAATGCCCAACTTTCACATCCAGGGCGGGGCCGTGCCGCATCCGATAGACTGCAGACAACATCCGCACGCCAGCAACCTCGGGAAGTTCAGCCATGAGCTCAGCCACTGCCGCCTCACCGCTCGCCCGCCTCGCCCTCCGCTTTCGCCAGGTCCGCCGCCAAACCCTCGATTTGTGCAAACCACTCACGCCAGAGGACATGATGGTGCAATCCTGCCCCGAGGCTTCGCCCGCGAAGTGGCATCTGGCCCACACCGCCTGGTTTTTTGAGTCCTTTATCCTGCGCGAGTTCGCCCCCGGCTACCAGCCATTTCACCCCGACTTTCACTGGCTCTTCAACAGCTACTACCGCAGCTTCGCGGCGTTTCCTGAAAAGCGTCTCCGGGCCTCGTTCTCCCGTCCCGGACTCGATGCAATCCTTCACTATCGCGCCCACGTGGACGCCGCCATCGACCGCCTAATGGACTCCGAACCGCCCGCCGAAGCTCTTGCACGCATCGAGCTCGGCGTCCACCACGAAGAGCAGCACCAGGAACTTCTTCTCACCGACATCCTCAACGCATTCCACGCCAATCCCCTGCGCCCCGCGTATCAGCCCACTCAGTCCGCATCGACCCACGCGGCCGTCAAGCTGATGCGCTTCCTCCCGTTTCCCGGCGGCCTCGTCGCATGCGGCCACACGGGCTCCGGCTTCTGCTTTGACAATGAGCTGCCTCGCCACAAGGTCTGGCTTGAACCTTTCACGCTCGCCTCACGCCTTGTCACCAATGGCGAATACGCCGAGTTCATCGCCGACGGCGGCTACCGCCGGTCTGAACTCTGGCTCTCTGCCGGTTGGGATGCCGTCGAGCAAAGCGGTTGGCGTTCGCCACTCTACTGGACCGAACACGACGGCCATTGGACGCTCTTCACCCTTCGCGGCGCCCTCCCGCTGGAACAGGCTGCAAACGCACCCGTCGCCCACATCAGCTACTTTGAGGCCGACGCGTACGCCCGCTGGGCCGGTCACCGTCTGCCGACCGAGTTCGAGTGGGAAATTGCCTCCGCAGGCGCGCCCATCCGCGGCAATCTCCTCGGCGCCGATTTGGACGCCTGCACTCTCGCCCCGCAACCCTCAGCCGTACCCCATCCCACTGAATCCGCCGCGCAGCAGATCTTCGGCGATTGCTGGGAATGGACGGCAAGCGCATACCTCGGCTATCCCGGTTTCCAACCGCTCCCCGGCTCGCTCGGCGAGTACAACGGAAAATTCATGAGCGGCCAGATGGTCCTGCGCGGCGGCTCCTGCGTCACGCCCGCCGCCCACATCCGAGCCACCTATCGCAACTTCTTCGCGCCCGAGACCCGCTGGCAATTCTCCGGCATCCGCCTCGCAGAAATGTAACGGCGGCCCAACCTGGCACATCCAATCGAGCAAATGGCCCTCACCGCTCCCATCCCCACCAGCCTCAACGAACGTGTCGCTGCCGCGGTGCTCCAAGGCCTCAGCGCGCGCCCTCGCAGTCTGCCACCGTGGCTTTTCTATGACGTCGAGGGCTCCCATCTCTTCGAGCAGATTACCCAGCTCCCCGAGTACTACCTCACGCGCACCGAGCGCGCCATCCTCACCGCCCACGCGCCAGCCATCGTGGCACAGGCCGCTCAGGGCGCCCGTCTGCGCATCGCCGAGCTGGGCGCAGGCTCCGCCGACAAGACGCGCTTGTTGCTCGCGGCAGCCAGCGAGCGCCAGGGCACCGTCGTGTATGAGCCGGTCGATGTCTCCGCCTCCGCACTCGCACTCGCCGCTCGCCGCATCGAGCAGGAGATGCCCGCCGTCGCCGTCGCGCCGCGCGTAATGGACTACACCCATCGCCTCACGCTTGACCCTTTGCTGCCCGGCGAGCGCTGGCTCGTGCTCTACATCGGCTCCAGCATCGGCAACTTCGATCCGGCAGAGGCTGCCCATCTGCTCGCGCGGGTCCGTGCCGCCCTTCAGCCCGGCGACTCGCTCCTGCTCGGCGTCGACAGGGTGAAAGACACCGCCACGCTCCTCGCCGCCTACGATGATGCCGCGGGCGTCACTGCCGCCTTCAACCGCAACCTGTTGGTCCGTCTCAATCGAGAACTCGCCGCCAACTTCCGCCCGGAAGCCTTCGCGCACCGCGCCATCTGGAACGCCGCAGCCTCCCGCATCGAGATGCACCTTGAAAGTCTTGCGCGGCATACCGTTCGCATCGGCGCACTCGACCTCACGCTGGAGTTCGCGCAAGGCGAGCGCATTCACACAGAGAACAGCTATAAATACCACCCCGGCCAGGCCGAAGCTCTGCTCACTCACGCCGGCTTTCGGCCCGAGGGTGTTTGGACTGACTCCTCCGCCTGGTTCTCCGTCCTTCTCGCCCGCGCCGTTTAGCGCACGGCGCGCATCGCCGGATTGACGGCCGCCCTCATCGCGCCGCACGAGCCCAGGAACCGCACCAGGTTGCCCGTCAGCGTTGACCGCGGCTCGCCGTCCTGCCCGTTCCCCGCCGCTCCTGACTGCGCCAGTTGCATCGCGCCTGTTCCCTGCGCATCCAGAATCAGCCCTGCCAGCTTCCGCGCCAGCGCCAGGTCGAATGTCTCCGCAACAAACACCATCCTGCCGCGCGTCGTCACCACCACCGGCCCCTCATCGGTGCGGAAGACCTGCTCCATCTCGCCGTTCGTCGCAGGAGCCATCCTTTCCGCATCCTTGTCCGGCTTCAATCCGGAGAACTGCCTGCCCAGCGCATTCACATACATCGCCGCGAACTGCTCCGCGGAACCCGCGCTCTTCCACACCGATAAATACAGCAGCGCAACCGACTTCGTCGTCGCCTTCTCTGCAGCCGTTGCATTCCGTCGCTGGCCCGCCCAGTACAGGCCACCATCCCACGCCGGCGTCAGGTCCCGCGCGGCCTGTTCGCCGCCGTAAATCTTCGCCAGAATGTGCAGATCAAGCTCGCCTACCTGACCAATGTCGTATGGCTGATACTCCGCATCCACCAGAGGATGAAGATTCGGCAGCAGCGGCACGCGTGCCCGCCTGCCCTTCTCATACTCCCGCGGATTCATAATCTCCCAGGTCGAGCTCGGCGGCCGATCCAACGCACCCGCAAAGGCGGCATCCCTGCCTCGGTCCATCCACACATCCTGCTCGAAGCTCAGCCCATCCCGATACGGAAACAACAGCGACTCCGACAAGAGCAGCGGCGCGCGCGCCATTACCGGCGAGTCGCTCGATCCCGTCATCTGCTGCTGGATCATCTCCACCACTTCCGGGTCTTTGATCAGGCTGCGTCCCATCGGCTTCAGCACGTTGTCCATCATCACCGCGGTCGCCTGTCCCTCCGTCACCGCCTCCCGCGCGTCATCCATCTCGTCCTTCGCCAGATGCTCTGTATCTCCTGCGGCATCAGTGGAGACATCCTCCGGCGTCTGGTCGGCCCACTTTTCCAGACCTACATGCTGGTCCTGCAGGGCATGCGTCAGCTCGTGCGCCAGGACCGGCTTCTGCTCCTCCGGACTCACCCAGTCCAGCAGGTTCACGGTCTTGGTCTTCGGATCGTAGTAGGCTTCAATCTGCTCGCCCAGCAGTTGCAGCAAAAACGGCTTCAAATCGAAATCCCGGTCCAGCAGCCCGAACTTCTTCAGCACAATCTCGCTGCGCTGCATCCGCTTGGCGTCCTGGTCATCGTCGAGCTTCTCCTTTAGATAGCTCTCCACAGCCGCCCGCGTCGTCAGTTGCCGCTTCACCTCCTGCTTCACCGGCAACCCCGACTCCTCCGACGAAAACTTCAGCAGCTCATCCACCATGCCGAAGAGCTTCTGCGCCTGCTCCGGCGTGATGTGGGTATTGGCTCCCGGCTCCGTCTTTGCCCCCGGCGTCTGTCCCGCTCCCGCAGTCTGCTGGGCAAGTGCTGCGCAGGAGCACACCGCCATTCCCAGCGCAACTGCCATCCTGAGCCACCGCCGTCCAGCCCGACCACCCGGATTTCTTTCCATTTCCTCTCCTTGCGTCGCATCGCCCGCGGGCCGGTTCATTCCGCCTCCCCCGAGGCTATAATCAGGATGCGACGCCGCGCGGACGGTGCATGCTTCATCCCCGCGCCGCGCATTGGAAGTCTTCTCTTATGACCGAATTGGCTGTCGCGACATCTGCACAACCCACACCGCTTGCGGCGCACTTTCTCGCAGCGGGCAAGCAGCCCTCGCTCGCAGAATACCGCGGCGCGGCTTCTCCACGCCTCTTGGACGCCCCCGAAACTGAAATAGAGGCGCTCGCCCGCTCCGCCGCCGTCCATGACCTCGGCTGGCTGCGCCGCGTCGCCGTCCGCGGAGAAGACCGCTTCCGCTGGCTCAGCGGCATGGTCACCAACACCGTTCGCGACCTCGCCTCGGGCTGCGGTGCCTGGAACCTTGTCCTCAACGCGCAGGGCCGCATCCTCGGCGACCTCACCGTCTGGCGCGACGAGGACAACCTTGAGATCGTCCTGGAGGCCAGCCAGTACGATCGCCTTCTCGCGCACCTCAACCACGTCATCATCATGGATGACGTCGAGCTCATCCCCCTCGGCCAGGAGCCGGGCGCGGAAGAAACGACGCTGGGCCTCACCGGCCCCGCAGCAAGTCAGGTACTCACCCGCATGGGCCTGCCCACGCTGCCCGAGTCCATGACCTTCACGCGCATCGAGTACAACGGCCTCGATCTCTGCATGCGCCGCACCTTTGGCGCGCTCGCCGATCACTACGAGCTCTGGACGCCCATCGCGGGCATCACGCGGCTCTGGCGCAATCTCTGCACCGCCGGGGCCACGCCCGCCGGCTTTATCTCGCTCGACGCCTTCCGCATCGCCGAAGGCATTCCCGTCTGCGGCACCGACATCGCCGAGCGCGACCTGCCCCAGGAAACCTCGCAGATGCGCGCACTGCACTTCAGCAAAGGCTGCTACCTCGGCCAGGAGATCGTCGAGCGCATCCGCTCCCGCGGCAATGTCCATCGCCACCTGCGCATCATCGAGCTCGACGGCCCCCTGCCCGCCGCGGGCGCCGAGCTTACGCTCAAGGGCGCTGCGGTCGGCCGTATCTCCAGCGCCGCGCAACTCCCGCTGCCCGGCAAGGCCCGCACCTTCGCCCTGGCTATGCTCAAGGCTGAAGCGGAAGCGCAAAGCGAACCCCTCACGTACCTCGCGGATGGCGCCTCGGGTGTTGCCCGCATTCTGGCTGAACCACCGAGCCTCACCGCTGCATGATCTTTCTGAGCTGAACAGGAAACAGACCGTTATGAGCGATACACCCAAGTTCGAAGTCATTGACCGCCGCCGCGCCAAGGCCGCCGCCGAAGAGCCGCAGCAGACCACCGAGACGCCCGCTCCTGCCCCGCAGGAGCCTGCCGCCGGTCCACGCCTCGTTGTGCCGGAAGAACAGCCTGCCGCCGCATCCCAGGCCGCCACTGAGCCAGAGGAACTGCCCGAGCTTCCGCCTGCACCCACTGCGGAAGAGACCAGCCAGCAAAAGTCCGCCTATGACGCCTCCGCGCAGCGCATCGAGGACCTCGTTCGCGCGCAGAATCCAGCGATGGGCGCGCCGCCACCGGTCGGCTTCGAGAATCTCGTGCAGCAACTCTATCTCTCCGCCATGATCCAGATGGGCGCAGGCACGCAGGAGGGCCAGCGTCCGCGCGTCGATATCCTCGGCGCACGCCAGACCATCGACCTCCTGGGCGTGCTCGCTGAAAAAACCAAGGGCAACCTCTCCGACACCGAAGACCGCATGCTCCAGACCGTCCTCTTTGACGTCCGCATGGCCTTCCTTGAAATCACCAACATGATCACACTCCAGGGAGTGCAGGCGCCCCCGCCGCCCGGTAAGCGCTGACGCATGCAAGGCCTGTTCACCTTCCTCGGTACAGGCACGTCCATGGGCGTGCCGACCCTTGGCTGCGACTGCGCGGTCTGTACATCGGCGGACCCTCACGACCGCCGCCTGCGTCCGTCCGCGCTCGTGCGCTGGCAAGCCGGCGGCCGCGAACGCGTCGTCGTCATCGACACCGGGCCGGACTTCCGCGAACAGGCTCTTCGTAGCAGCATCCAGCGCGTCGACGCCGTCCTCTACACGCACAACCATGCCGACCACATCCTCGGCCTCGACGACCTGCGCCCCCTGAGCTTCACCGTCGCCCGCGAAGGCGGCAGGATTCCCCTCTATGCTTCCGAGGAGACAGCCTCCGTCCTCACCCGCGTCTACGACTACACCTTCTCACCCAGCGCCACTTATCCCAATCGCGCCCGTGTCGAGTTGCTGCCGCTCACTGAGCGCGTCCATGTGCACGGCGTTGACTTCCTGCGCATCCCCGTGCGCCACGGCAAGCAGGAGATCGACGGCTTTCGCTTCGGCCGCGTTGCATATCTCACGGACGTGAGCGACATCCCCGAACAAAGCTTCGCCCTGCTCCAGGACCTCGACTGCGTGGTCCTCTCGGCGCTGCGTCACAAGCCCCATCCCAGCCACGCCACCATCGAACAGGCCATCGCATGGGCCCGCCGCATCGGCGCACGCCAGACATACTTCACCCACATCGCGCACGAGCTTCCCCACGCCGAGACCAACCGCTCCCTTCCCGGCGGCATGGCGCTCGCCCACGACGGCCTCACCTTCGCCGTGACGCTTTCCGCCTGATCCGATGAGCCCAAGCTACGGCCAGATGACCGTCCATCGTTCGCTCGCCGAACTGCCGCCCGGCTTCGGCCCTGCCGTTGTCACCATCGGCAACTTCGACGGCGTGCACCGCGGCCATCAGCAGATTCTCGCCGCCGTCCTCGACGAGGCTCGCTCGCTCCGCGCCCGCGCGGTCGCGCTCACCTTCGATCCCCACCCGGACCACTTTCTCCGCCCCGCTGACGCACCGCTGCTGCTGACGCCCATCGATGAACGCCTGCGCCTGCTCGCCAAAACCGGAATCGATGCAACGGTTGTTCTGCCTTTTGAAGCCGCTCTCGCCAGTCTCCCCGCGCGCGACTTCGTCCGCACCGTTCTCGTCGACGCGCTCGGCGTGCGCGGACTGCATGAGGGGTCCAACTTCCGCTTCGGTCATCACGCGGAAGCGGGAGTCGCCGAGCTGGCCCGCTTCGGAGCGGAGTACGGATTCGCGCTCCACGTCCATCCCGCCTTTCACGTGCACGGCCTTGAAGTCTCCAGCTCTGCCATTCGCGACCATGTCGCCGCAGGCGACATGACCCGCGCCCGCTGGATGCTCGGCCGCCCTTTCGCGGTTCTCTCCACGACCATGCGCGACCGCGGCGTCGGCTCGCGCCTGCTGGTTCCTACGGTGAATCTCGCTTCGTATGCCGGCCAGCTTCCTGCCTTTGGCGTGTACGTCACCTGCCTCACCATCGGCAGCCGTCGCTTCCAGGCCGTCACCAACGTTGGCAACCGTCCCACCTTCACCGGCGCGGGCTTCAGCGTCGAATCGCACATCCTCGACTTCGAGCCGATCGACCTCAGCCCGGAAACCCCCGTCGAGCTTCAGTTCCTTCACCGGCTCCGTCCGGAGAGGACGTGGCCCTCCCCCGAAGCCCTCAAGGTGCAGATCTTCAAGGATGTCGCGCGGGCAAAGCGCTACTTCCGGCTGATGCCTTCGTTGCCGTAGCCGCTCCGGTCACCGGCGTCTTTGCTCCTGCCTGCGCCGTTTCATTGTCCGGTTCGTCCCCAGGGAATTGCTCGTCGGGCTTGTCCGCAATCGCCGCCTTCATCCACTCCATCCAGATCGGCAGCGCTGCCTTCGCGCCCGTCTCCTTTTCGCCCAGCGACTGCTCGTTGTCATAGCCCACCCACACGCCGCACGTCACCGACGGCGAGAAGCCCAGAAACCACGCATCGGTAAAGTCGCTCGTCGTCCCCGTCTTGCCGCCCAATGCATGATGCAGTTGCGCAACGGCTGCGCCGGTACCGTGCGCCGTCACTGCTTCGAGCAGTGTCATCATCTCTCGCGCCGTGTCCTCGCGGATGACCTCGTCGATCTCCGGGCGCTCCCGCCACAGTGTGATCCCGTCGTAGTTCTCCACCTTGCGCATCAGCCTCGGCGTCACCCGGATTCCGTCATTGGGGAACACCGAGTACGAATCCACCTGCTCCTCCAGCGTGATGCTCGCCGCACCCAATGCAATGGGCAGATAAGCAGGAATATCTGAAGTCACGCCAAACTTATGCGCCAGGTCGATTACCTTCTTAATCCCCACCCGCGCCGCCAACTTCACCGACGGCACGTTGCGCGACTCCGCAAAGGCATTCTGCAGGGTCATCGCGCCCTTGAAGTCGTTCTCGTAGTTGTGCGGCGCATAACCGCCAAAGTTCACCGGCGCATCCACAATGATGTCCGTTGGCTTGGCCCCATCTTCCATCGCCGCCGTGTACACATACGGTTTGAAGCTCGAACCCACCTGCCGCTCCGCCTGTGTCGCGCGGTTAAACTGCGACACCGCAAAATCCCGCCCGCCGACCATCGCCAGCACGTCACCGGAAGTGTTGTCGATCGCCATCAGCGCGCCTTGCGCACCGGAATCCTGCTCCAGCGTGGCTCGTCGCATCGTGCCTTCCATCGCGTCGGAGAGATGAACGTAGATCACATCGCCGGGCTTCACCAGTGCATCACCCAGGCGCTGCCCGGTCCACTGCCAGTCCGCCGGCAACAGAACAATCTGCTCATCGCCCACCCGCGCCAGAATCTCCAGCGGCATCGCGCGCGTCACCATCGCATGCACGTAGTCGCCCGCATGGCTCGTCATCGCCCAGTCCGGATGCCGGTACTGCCCCAGCGTCATCCCTGCAGCCAGCGCGTTCTCCAGATGGCCCTTCCAGCCATGTCGCCGCTCGTATGCTGCCAGCCCATCCAGCACCGCGCGGTTAGCCGTCACCTGCAGGTCCAGGTCCAGCGTTGTCTGCACGCGCAAACCCGCCTCATGCACCTCTTCGGCGCCGAAGCGCTTCTCCAGTTCACGCCGCACCTCCTCCTGGAACCACGGCGCCACAGATTGGTCCGGCTCCGAAAGGTGCAGCCCCAGCGGCGCCTGCCGCGCCTGCTCCGCCTGCTGGTGCGTGATTACGCCATCCCCTTCCATCTCGCTCAGCACCAGGTTGCGTCGCTTCAAACATTTCTCGGGATTCAGCAGAGGCGAGTACGCCACCGGCCCCTTCGGCAGGCCCGCCAGCAGCGCCGCCTCCGTCAGGTTCAGATCATTCGCATGCTTTGAGAAATAGAACTCCGACGCCGCTTCAAAGCCGTACATCCCGCTGCCCAGATAAATCTGGTTTCCATACAGCGTAAAGATCTGCTCCTTGGTAAACGCCCGCTCAATCTGGATGGCCAGAAACGCTTCCTGAATCTTGCGTGTCATCGTGCGCTCATCGCTCAGAAACAGGTTCCGCGCCAGTTGCATCGTCAGCGTCGACGCTCCCTGCGCGCGGCCATGGCCGCGCAGGTCATGGATGAGCGCGCCGGCGATGCGCAGCACGTTCACGCCCCAGTGCCGCTCAAAGCTCTTGTCCTCAATCGAGATCACCGCTTCACGCAGGATGGGCGCAAAGCCGTCGTAGCCCACCATCACGCGGCGCTCCAGCGCAAACGAGCCAATCACGCGGCCCTTGCGGTCATACAAATCGGTCGTGGTGGAAGGCCGATACCGCTCCAGGTCGTGTATCTGCGGCAGGTCGACGGAGTAGATCAGCATCAGGCCGGAAAGAGAGCCCGTAATGATGGCCAGCAGCAGGAGCGCAGCAAAGACCACCCTACCCGTGATCTTCCATCCGCGAAACCGAGGCTTCCCGCTGCGCTTGGACGGACCGCGGTCCAGCAGATGGCTGCGGCCCAGTCCGCGCTTCTCATACGATGAATTGGAAGTGGCGCCCAAGGGCTTCGAGCCTCGCGGGCGTTGCTCTCGCTTCTGCGCGGCAACGCCTCACACCCTCAGGCTAGCACGGCGCCCATCGCCTCTCGCGTCGCCGCAAGCCCTCGCGAACCACGCCGTACAAGAGCGGAAATCTGTGCCGCTTCAGCTCGTCTTGGCCTTCAGCAAAGCCAGTGCCTTGTTCAGCGCTTCATCGCCCTTCGGCTGCGTAATGTCGAAGGCGTCTTCCTCGGATTGATTGACCGGCACATTCGGCGTCACCGCCTCGTCCTGGATCTTCTTCCCGTCCGGCCCTTCAAACTTCGCCACGGTCAACAGCAACGCCGCGCCATCCGGCATTTCGATCGCCTTCTGCACGCTGCCTTCGCCAAAGGTCCGTTCGCCCACCACGTCGCCGCGATGGTCGCCTTCAATTGCATCCGCAGCAAGCTCCGCCGCGCCATACGTCCCGCGATTCACCAGCACCGCCATCGGCGCGCTGGTGATGAACTTGGCGGAGTCCGCCGTGAATGTCTGCGTGGCATACTTCTGGCCCGTCAGCGTAGCCAGCGTCCCCTGCTGAATAAAGAGATTCGCCAGCCGCAGCCCGTTCTCTGCATCGCCGCCCGTGCAGTCGCGCAGGTCCAGAAGAATCTTCTCGCCCTTTGAAGCAGCCTTTAACTGCGCCGCAACTGCGTCCACTCGCGCCGCGGTCAAGTCTCCAGGCTTCAGATAGAGAATCGTCGAGCTCTCATACTGCTGCTCGCCCAGCGGAGGCTCCGGCGTCACCACGCGCGTCAGCGTCAGTTTGTCCGGGTCTGCTTTGCGCGGCCGCACCAGCGAAAGCGTGACTGTCGTCCCTGGCTTGCCCTCCAGCATGATGCGAATCACCGCCAGCGAAAGCTCCCTCGTCGACTGGTCCCCAATCGACTCGATCACGTCGCCATCTTCGATGTGTTCCTTGTCGGCGGGCGATCCGGGCTCCACGCTCACCACCGTCGCGTAGCCAAAGCGCTTGGAGACCGTCAGGCCAATCTGCGCCACTCCCGTCGCAGGGCGGTCTTTGTAGATCTTGTACTCAGTCGCCGTCAGATAGCTCGAGTCCGGGTCAAGAGACTCCAGCAGTCCGTGCAGCGCGCCGTTCGTCACGTCGTTCAGGTTCGGCGTCGTCACATAGTCGCTCTGGATGCGCTTCAGCACCACGGCATACACATGCATCTGCTGATAGGCGCCGTCCTGATCGCCACCCGCGTGCACCCCGAAAAACCCGACCTGACCCAGGGCGAACCCCAGTCCAAGAGCCGCAAACACACCGGCTGCCAGTACAAACGCAAAACGCTGAAACAATCGAGACACACACACCACCGCAGCGCGGCCCTGAGGGAAGCAAACCGCCCTATGCCTATAGACGCAATCATAGCCCATAGGGTGCACCAGCCGCGCCTCGCACGGCAGGGCTTCGATTCTTCATGAGCTATCTGTTTTAGGATCAATCGCCTGAATCGGCATTGGTGGCGGAGGGCAGGATCGAACTGCCGACCTACGGGTTATGAATCCGTCGCTCTAACCATCTGAGCTACTCCGCCTTGAGGAGGGGAAACGCTGCAACCACCGCGTCATCTCTGATGATACGGGCCCTGTCGCGAAGGGTCAAACCCGTGCCGGAGGAATCGGCGAAGAGCCTCGCGATCGATGCAACTGAATGTAATTGCACCGGAACGAAGTCTGCAGCGAGTTGATCCCGCGGCAAGAAATGTTCATCACGCACATCTGGCCGGAACAAGGGCGCATCCAAGTAAGCGAATCCGTGTTGAGGGTGAAGGGTAAAGAGATTTCCGGAGGGAGCAAAGGTATGGTTAAGGTTCGACTGACGATGATGGTGGCAGCAGCGATTCTGTTGGGCGGAAGCCTTGCAAGCTGGAGTGAGGCTGCAAACACCCCTGGGCAAGGCGAAGCCATCGTGACCGTCATCCCCAAGAAGGGCCATGAACGGGTGACCGACATTACGCTGCAGGATCTGCAACTGAAGATCAACGGCAAGGAGACAAAGGTTGCCAGCTGGGTGCCGATGCGCGGCGCCAATGACGATATGGAGATGGTGCTGCTGATCGACACCTCGGCGCGCAACAGCCTGGGACAGCAGTTGAATGACATTGAGCACTTCATCAAGAGCGTGCCCGCAAACGCCAAGTTTGCGCTGGGCTACATGGACAATGGGCAGGCCATGCTGACCGGACCGCTCTCGACTGATCACACTCTGGCGCTGAACAAACTGCACCTGCCCGGCGGCCTTCCGGGCTCGAGCGGCGGACCGTATTTTGCCCTGTCCGACCTGGCGCACCGCTGGCCGTCCAACGATCCGCGGGCGCGCCGCATCGTGGTGATGATCACCGACGGCGTGGACATCTACAACCCGCGATTTGACCCGGAGGACCCGTACATTCAAGCGGCGATCCAGGATTCAATTCGCGCGCGCCTGGTGGTGTATTCGATCTACTGGCACGACATGGGCCGCTTTGATAACACGCAGTACTTCCAGGACTCTGGCCAGAGCCTGCTCGCGGAGCTGACGCAGGCAACAGGGGGCGACAGCTTCTGGATGGGAACCGGCGAGCCTGTGTCTTTCCAGCCGTTCTTTGAGGATCTAAGCTGGCGGCTCGAGAACCAGTACCGGCTCAACTTCTACTCTGAGTTGAAGGAGAAGCCGGAGATTCGCACGATGAATGTCAAGGTGGGCGGCGCTGCGATCAAGGTCTACGCGCCGCAGCAGGTATTCGTGACGCCGGCCCTGGCGCAGTAGACAATGCAACCCTGCCTGCCGCCGAGTGGTGATCGAACGGCACGTTGATGCGACGTAGAACAATGGACCACCTGCAGCTGCACGCCTGAGTGAAGGCCGTGCCGTTGCAGGTGGTTTGTTCATGGAGCAGAGCCCGCGCCTTCAATGCGAATTTGCCGCGGGTGGGGGATTGTCGGCCTTGCCGGTTGCAGCGGGGGTGCCGATGTGGTCGGCAAGCTCTGCCCCGGAAAAGGTATCGGTGAAGCTGGCGTCAATCTCCGGCAGCATGGTGGCGTTCCAGGAGAACCACTCGGCCACCAGCCGGTCGTAGACATCCTTCTGACGCTCTTTCAGATTGGCCCTCTCCATGGGGTCTTCCACCACATTGAAGAGAAACGTGTTGTCGAGGATCTTCAGGAACTTCATGTCACCATCGCGCACGGCGCGCTGCGCGTTGCCCTTGTAGCGCCAGAAGAGCTTGCGCGGGATGGGCGCGGCGTTGCCCACAAGCATCGGCAGCAGGTTCAGGCCATCGGAGGGATAAGCCGGGTCGGGCGCGGCGCCAGCGGCGGCAAGGAGCGTGGGCAGCCAATCCATGCTGATGCCCACCTGGTTGGTAGTCTGCGCCACCGGGATATGCTTCGGCCAGGAGATGATCGCTGGGATGCGCAGTCCGCCTTCCAGCAACTCCGTCTTTCTGCCGGTGAAGGGCCAGGTATCGGCATAGCGCTCACCGCCGTTGTCACTGGTAAAAATGATGATGGTGTTCTCCGCGATGCCATTGGCATGGAGCGCCTGGACGACGCGTCCCACCTGCAAATCCAGTTCCTCAATCATGCGCTCGTAGGTCTTCTGTGAACCGCCGTCGAAGTCGAAGTGGCTATGGCCGGCGAGGCGCTTCGATTCCGCCTCGTCGCCGGGAGCCTCCCACGGCCAGTGCGGAGCATTGAAGTGCAGGCTCAGCAGGAAGGGCTTGCCTGCCTTTGCGTATCCATTCACCACATTGACAGCGTGACTGCCAAGCAGATCTGTAAGGTAGCCAGCGTCATGGATCTTTACGTCACCGTCCCACAAGCTATCCGCGTGGTCATAGTAATCGCAGGCGCCGCCGCGGAAACCGTAGAAGTGGTCATAGCCGCTCTGCAGCGGGCCGTATTTGGGCAGCAGGCCCAGGTGCCACTTGCCCACCAGCGTGGTGCCGTAGCCTGCCTTTCTCAGCAGCGACGGCAGCGTGGGGTGATCCGGCGGAAGGCCGGTATCGCGTCCCGCAAGCGGCTCGTCGAGCCCAATATCCAAACGGTCTTGGTAGCGGCCGGTGATCAGCGCGGTGCGGGTGGCCGAGCAGACGGCCGAGTTGGCGTAGGCCTGCAGAAAGCGCGTGCCCCGCGCCGCCAGAGCGTCAATGTTGGGGGTGCTCAGGTCAGGGCGGCCATAGCAGGAGACGTCCGCATAGCCCAAATCGTCCGCCAGAATGAAAACAATGTTGGGTGGATCGGAGACCGGCAGCGCGAAGAGGCTCTCGGCGCCAGTGGCCAGCGCAGCCACACCAAAGGCAGCTCCGCGCAACACACTGCGGCGCGTGAAATCGCCAGAAGCTTCCATTGTGAAACTCCTTGCACTGGAGGCAGGTCTTGTCTTCGTGCCGATTCGGATGGAGTAAAGAGCCGGGGTCTGCCCTTCCCATCGGAACTCTAACAAAGCCTGATGCACCGGTCTACCGGAGTTTCAGCCAATCGGCAGGGACTTCCCCCGGAAAGCCCTTTTGTGTCATGCTGTCTCGCATGGGAAGCAAAGATAAAGGCAAGAAGGAAGTCAAGAAGGCGCCCAAGCCGAAGCCGAAACCTGAACCGGGGCAGCGGCGCGAAGTATTTACGCCGGCTCCGCCCAAGTAGACCGCCATTGTTTCAAAACACAATTGATTGCGCAAACGCAGCGAGGCCCTCCGCGTAGGAGGGCCTCGCCATTGCTTCAGACTCGGCGCTGTTAGCCGACGACTTCAATGCCCATGGAGCGGGCTGTGCCCTTGATGCTCTTGACGGCCGCGTCAACCGAGGCTGCGTTGAGGTCGGGCATCTTCTGGGTGGCAATCTCGCGCACCTGTTTCTCGGTCACCTTGCCGACCTTGTCCTTGTTCGGCGTGCCGGAGCCCTTGGCCAGGCCCGCGGCCTTCTTGAGCAGGACTGCTGCCGGCGGAGTCTTGGTGACGAAGGTGAAGCTGCGGTCAGCATAGACGGTGATGACAACCGGGATGATGAGTCCGGCCATCTCCTTGTTCTGCGTGCGGGCGTTGAACTGCTTGCAGAACTCCATGATGTTGACCTGCGCCTGACCAAGCGCGGGGCCTACGGGCGGAGCCGGCGTGGCCTTCGCGGCCTCAATCTGCAGCTTGACGTACGTGGATACTTTCTTCGGAGGTGCCATGGGTTCCTTCGGAACCAGCTTCCCGCTCCTAGCCTCTAGCGTTCAGCTGGTTCTTTCCTTATGCGAATTTTGGTGTTGCGCTCTGGCGTTCGCCTGCAACCGGACTCCGCTAGGTGGATGATCCGGCTAGAAGCTGGAAGCTAGTAGCTAGAAGCTGCAACTACTCAATCTTTTCGACTTTGCCGAACTCGAGCTCGACCGGGGTGGAGCGGCCGAAGATGGTCACCATGACCTTGAGCGTCTCGCGATCTTCGTTAATCTCGTCCACCACGCCGTTGAAGTTGGCAAAGGGTCCATCAGTGATGCGAACGGACTCGTTCTTCTCAAACTTGATCTTCATCCGCGGCTTGTCTTTTGCGGTCTCGGAGCGGAAGAGGATCGAACTCACTTCTTCTTCGGAGAGCGCGACCGGCTTGTCGCCCGTGCCCAGAAAACCCGTCACCTTGGGCGTGTCCTTGAGGACGTGCCACAGTTCGTTGTCGAGTTCCATCTCCACAAGCACGTAGCCGGGCAGGAAGACGCGCTCAACCGTGCGCTTTTTGCCGTTGATGATCTCGGTCACAGGCTCGGTGGGAATCATGACCCGCCCGACGCGATCCTGGAGCCCGAAGGCTGCCACGCGGCTGGCAATAGACTCACGCACCTTGCGCTCGAAGCCCGAGTAGGCGTGCAGGATGTACCACTTGAAGCGCTCGTTGCGCTCAGGCTGCGGCTGCGCCTCTTGCGGTGCGGCGGATTGTTCCACTTCTTCTGCCATAGTGTTCTCGATTCGCGGAGGCACGGATTACTGCGCGCCGCCGAGGCGGGTGAGGATTTCCTGCAAGGCCCGGTTGAAGATCAGGTCCACAACAAAGAAGAAGAACCCGAAGACGAAGACGGTGATCAGGACAACCGAGGTCGTGGACTGCACTTCCTTGCGCGTGGGCGCGACGACCTTGCGCATCTCTGCGCGGACGTCGGTGAGAAAGCCCGTGAAGTTGTTCCACAGACCCACTGCGTTGTCCGATACGTTGGACAGGGCGCCGGGTTCCTGCAGCTTTGCGGACCGCTGTTCGCCTTTTTCGATTGCTGCCTTGCTTGCCATACTTCCAATCCTCTGCGTCCGGTGATGCATCTGGACGCACTCTTCAAACTCTGGCAGGGGCGGAGGGATTCGAACCCCCAAGTTCGGTTTTGGAGACCGACAGTTTAACCGTTGAGCTTACGCCCCTAACAGCAGCTTTTAGCTTCTAGCCTCTAGCTTGTCTTCGGTGAGCCTAACGAGGTTGGCTTACCGACACGATAGCTAGAAGCTGAAAGCTGGCAGCTGCTTTACTTCGATTCCTTGTGCGGCTGGTGCTTGCGGCAGCGATTACAGAACTTCTTGAACTCGAGACGGCCCGTAGTCGTCTTCTTGTTCTTCGTCGTCGAGTAGTTGCGCTCCTTGCACTCAGTGCACTGCAACGTCACAATTTCACGCATGTCTTAAATCCCTTCAACCTTCAGCTCTCAGTCGTCAGCCTTCAG